>NZ_JBMFQS010000001.1:313834-534072 GCF_049968475.1 Calditerrivibrio sp.
CACTTTGTTGTATGAAATATTACCGAATCTTTCTACTGCATGATATATCAGGTAATCATCTTTATCTTTTCCACCGTAAATAATTATATGTCCCTTCATATGAATAAAAGTGCAAAATGGCTCTGCTTTACCTAATGCAATGAAAAAACTTTTTTTATCACCCCTCCCCCATATAATTTCACCCACCTCTGCCTGTTGTCTGGAATTTCTGGGAAGATCGACGCCAAATATTCTAAAAAGATCCATCACAAGAGATGAACAATCTCTATAACCATTTTTCCCACCCCAATCATAGGGCTGGTTGAGTAAAGATTCTAAAAAATTTTTAGCAATTTCAGAATTATAGACAACAGGAAAAATCGACAAACCATCATCTTTTTTGAGTCTTATACGCTTTGAATCTGGCATTATAATTGTATAGTATTGTTCATCTTCATCTTCAATGGGGATTCTACTACCGGCACCGAAGATAAGATCACCCATCTTCACTCTATCTATTACTATTACGATTTTTTTTGTGTTGAAATATCTCTTAAAGTTGTTGTAAGAAACGTTGTATACATCATTTTTGTTTATCCAGCCTCTTGTAAAAAATGTTTGTATAAAAAACCACTCCCCATCTTTTGAGGTATGTAGGATAATTACAGGCTCAAATGGCTCTATGAGAGAATACTGATTCCGGTCAATTTTATCATCTGGCTTGTATGTGAGGGCCGCATTGGTGGGAAACATTTTAATATTACTTCTTTTTTTTGTAAAACCAAAGTGGTTAACAGATGTTATTGCAGACAGGTTTCTGTTTTGTAATAGATTTTCTATTATGGTACTATTAATAGGTTGATTGTTTATAAATTTTATCCTTTGGTCAAAAGATTCTTTTTCCAGCAATCTCTTTTTAATATCTTTTTCTGTATTAGCTGGAAAATGTTCAAGGTCAGCTGAATATTCAGTGTGAGTATAGATGTAATGATTAAGTGAAGATATATCTATAATTTCTGCATATGAAAGGTTTGCAAAAAAAATTAAGATAAAAAAGTTTTTTAAGTTGATAAACATAGCCCTGTATGTTATATATTTTTGTCTATTAGTCAAGTATAGTTTAAAGGGGTTTTAATATGGAAGTGAGAATAGATTTTAATCTGAAGACAATTGTGACATTATCACTCCTTTTTTTGTTGGTGATTTTTTATATTAAATTGCAATCAGTCATAAATATGTTTGCCATAGCATTTTTAATTTCATATCTCCTTATTCCCCTTGTACATTTTGTGGAGGATAAGCTTAAAATAGGCAGAGTATTTTCGGTTATATTAATTTTTTCTGTATTTTCTGGAATTGTTGTTCTGTTTTTAATTATCGTTATTCCATTATTGTATGCGGAAATATTTAATTTATTTAAGAATCTTCCGTCCTATGCCGCTATTTCTATTGAAAAAATCAACAACATTTTTGAAAAATATAATTACCAGGTAGATTTGACTGCATTAAAACAGTCAATGTTGAGTAAGCTGAATGAGCATGGATCGGAACTTTTTAAAGGATCTCTGAATATTATCACCAGCATAATTACTTCAATATCCACGCTGCTTGGATTTTTTGTCATTCCCATACTAGTGTTTTACTTTTTGAAAGATTTTGAGTTTATATTCAAGAAAGGTGTAAGTTTTATAAAAACAAGGTTAAGAATTGATATAGATTATTACAACTATCAATTTAATTCTATTTTAAAGGGGTATTTTAGAGGGCAGCTGATGGTTTGCTTCATTTTGGGGATTCTTTATGGGGTTGTGGATCTTCTGGTTGGTATAAAAGGTGGATTTGCCATAGGTTTTATATCCGGGCTTTTGAGCTTTATCCCATATTTAGGTTTTATCACTGGATTTGTTTCATCTATCATTATGTCCTATTTACAGTTTGGGGATATTCTTCACCCTTTGCTGGTGGTGGTGGGATTTATGTTGGTGCAATCATTTGAAAGCTACTTTTTAACCCCAAAGCTTGTGGGGGAACATCTGGGTTTACATCCCATTGCGGTTATTTTTGCCCTCTTTGCTGGTGGTTATCTAATGGGTATTGGTGGGATGATCCTATCCATTCCACTTGCTGCATTCATTAAGATTGTTATCAATAAGTTTCTTGATGATGGGACAATTTTTATTGATAAAACAGTTGATAAGTTTCAATAATAATGATAATTTACTCTTTATGATAATTATAAAAGGGATTGAAAATATCGATATAGATTTTGAGACGTCAATTACGTTGGGAAACTTTGATGGTGTCCACATAGGGCATAAAAGAATTATAGAAAAAACTGTTAATATTGCCAGGGAATATGGGATAAAATCAGTTGTTGTTACTTTTGATCCACATCCGATAGCCTTTTTTGGCCAAAGGGTAGATTTATTGACAAATCTTGAAAAGAAAAACCAGATATTAGAAACGATGGGAGTGGATTTTCATATGGTGATGTCATTTAACAAGGAATTGATGATGATGGATCCCGAAGTTTTTATCAGGGAAATTATTGTAAAAAGATTAAAAGCTAAATATGTTGTTGTGGGGTATGATTATAAATTCGGTTCAAGAAGAAAGGGTGATTTTGAGCTTCTTAAGATCTTTTCATCAAGATATGGTTATGAAGCTTATAGATATGATAGAGTAGTTGTCGACAATATGACGGTATCAAGTAGTAATATTAGAAAGCTTTTAAAGGAAGGTAATCTTTCACTTGCCAACAAGATGTTGGATCGTTATTATTCAGTTTTAGGTCAGGTGGTAAAGGGGGATGGGATTGGTCGATTGCTTTCTTATCCCACTGCGAATATTGTTGTTGCAGATTTTTTAATACCAAAGTATGGTGTTTATGCCACTTTGATAGATATTGATGGTAAAATTTACCCCTGTGTTACAAATGTTGGTGTAAGACCAACTATTCCGGGCAAAAATGAACTGAGGATTGAGTCATTCATCTTTGATTTTTATGATGATATTTACAATAAAAATGTGGAGTTGTTTTTTGTGCAGTTTATAAGGGATGAAATGAAATTTGAAAACTTTGATGACTTAAAAAATAGGATCGCTATCGATTGTGAAGTTGCTAAAAATATTCTGGATAATCTGAAATGAGAGTTGCCTTTATTAGCTTGGGTTGCCCAAAAAATCAGACAGACCTAGAATACCTTATAGGTGATCTTGTTGTTGATGGATTTGAAGTGGTCACAGACATTAAGAAAGCCGATGCTATTGTGGTGAATACCTGTGGATTTTTGAAGTCTGCCGTCAGTGAGGCTGTGGAAAATATCCTGGATGTGGCGTACAATAAAAAGAAAAAGGCAAAGTTAATCGTTTCTGGTTGTATGGTGGAAAGGTACAAAGATGAGATAGCTAAGGAACTACCAGAGGTGGATTTCTGGACTGGTGTTGGTACATTAAAAGAGATTGCAGAGTATTTAAAAAAGGGTAAACTTACCAGAAAATTGGAAGAAAAAAGTTTTTACGGAGAAAATAGGATACTCGTAAATCACAGCTATTATGCATATTTGAAAATTGCAGAAGGTTGTAACAATAGATGTTCGTATTGTACAATACCTTTCATAAGGGGTAATTTGATTAGTCGACCGAGGGAAAGTATTATAAAAGAGGCAGAAGATCTTGTGAAAAATGGTGTAAAAGAGCTGATAATTATCTCTCAGGACACTACAAAGTATGGAATTGACAAAGGCAGATCAGAATTGATAGAGCTTTTAAATGATCTTGTGATGGTGGATGGGGAATTTAAGATCAGATTATTGTATTTAAATCCCGATGGTGTCTCAAATGAACTGGTGGATTTTGTGGCAAATCAGGATAAGATGATCAAATATTTTGAAATACCAGTGCAGCATATTGATGATGAGATCCTGAAAAAGATGAATAGAAAGTCTGACAGCAGAAAGATTAAAAGTGTGTTTGAATATATACGCAGCAGGATACCTGAGGCTATTATAAGAACAACATTTATTGTGGGGTTTCCAGGAGAGGATGATGTATCATTCGAAAAAATGGTAGAATTTGTGGAAGAATATAAACCGGATTTTGCTGGCTTTTTTCCATATTCCCGCGAGGAGGGGACTAAGGCTTACAATTTTGAAAGTAGTTGTAAAAGTAGAGAGATTTCTAAGAGGATCTCAAGAATCCAGAAGATACAGAAGATAAATACATTAGAAAGGTTGAAAAGACTAAAGAAAGGTACAATTACCTTATATGTGGAGCAGCCATCAGAAGAAAACCCATTTTTATTGGAAGGTAGAGCGGAATTTCAGGCTCCGGAGATAGATGGTAAGGCTTATATTCTGGGTGGTGTGGCGGATAAGGGGTATGGTCCGTATAAAGCTAAAATAAAAAGGGTGATCTACCCTGATATATATTGTGAGATTTTAGAATGAATTTGAGCGGAGGTATTATGAAGTTTGCCAAAAAAATATTAATATTTTTGATATTCATATTTATAGTGGTGGGGTGTTCTTCCAAAGAGCCACCCAAAAAACCGGCCGAAGAATGGCTAAAGGAAGGAACCCAATACTTTCAGAAAAAGAAATATCAAAAGGCTGCTGAAGCACTTGAAAATGCAATTATCGAGGCTGAATCTCCGGATCTTGCTGCTCAGGCACAGTTGCTTTTAGGGGATTCCTATTTTTTGATGAAAGAGTACGAACAGGCGATACCATCGTATAAGGAATATTTAAATATCTACCCTGATTCGCCAGATGCCAAAAGAGCTATGTACCGTTTGGGACTTTGTTATTATAATCAAGTGGATACGGTGGATAGAGATCTTGAAAATGCTGAGCTTGCACTCAAAACTTTCACCCAGTTGAAAGAAAAATATCCAGACTTTGCAAAAGAGAATAAGGTTGATAAAAAGATAGTAGAATTAAAAAATCTGTTGGCGGAAAAGGAGCTTTACGTTGCGAAATTTTATTTCAGGATAAAAGAACCGGCTTCAGCCATAAAAAGGCTTGAGTATTTAGTAAAAAATTTCAAAGATACAAAGGCTTATCCGGAGGGTTTGATTATGCTGGCGGAGAGTTATGTGGATAAGCCAGACAAAGCTCAGGAAGTGGTAAATCTTTTAACTGAACTTGCCAAAACAAAAGAAGGGATGACTTATTTGGGCAGAATATCGTCTGTGTTGGCAAAGCTTGAAAAGGTAATAAGTAAAAAATAGATGTCGGAGAGGTTATGCTGGATTTAAAATTTGTAGTGAATAATATCGATTATGTGAAACAAAAAACTTTACAAAGAAATTACGAATTCGATTTTGAAAAGATAGTAGCACTGGATTTGAAAAGAAGGGGTCTTATTCAAAAGGTTGAAGAGCTCAAAAAATACAGAAATGAAGTGTCAAAGCAGGTTGGAATATTTAAAAAAGAGGGGAAAGATATAAGTGAGATTTCTTCTAAAATGAGATCAATATCCGATGAGATTGATAAACTAGATAAGGAACTTTTTGAAGTTCAGCAGCAATTGAATGATATAATGCTTATGATTCCAAATATAATTGATGATTCTGTACCAATAGGAAATGATGAGAATGACAATCCTGAAGTAAAAAAATGGGGTGAAACAAGGGTTTTCACTTTTACCCCAAAGCCCCACTGGGAGATTGCTGAAAAGCTTGATATCGTTGACTTTGAAAGAGGGGCAAAGCTTTCCAAGTCGAGGTTTTCGATATATAAAGGCCTGGGGTCAAGGTTGGAAAGAGCATTGATAAACTTTATGCTTGATACCCACATTGCCAAAGGATATACGGAGATTATACCACCACTATTAGTTAATGCTAAGACCATGACCGGGACCGGCCAATTGCCGAAGTTTGAAGAAGAGCTTTTTAAGTGTGAAAGGGATGAATTATATCTCATACCTACGGCGGAGGTGCCTGTAACAAACATCTATGCAGATGAGATAATAGATTACGACAAACTTCCTTTGAATTTTGTTTCTTATACCCCCTGTTTTAGACGGGAAGCCGGCTCATATGGTAAAGATGTTAGGGGATTGATCAGACAACATCAGTTTAATAAAGTGGAATTGGTTAAGATAGTTGAGCCTGAAAGATCTATGGAAGAATTGGAGATTTTGACGGACAACGCTGCAGAAATATTGCGATTATTGGGTTTGCCATACAGAATCATTAAGCTTTGTAGTGGTGATCTTGGATTTTCTTCTTCCATAACTTATGATATCGAGGTCTGGTTGCCGGGGCAAAACTGTTATCGGGAGATATCATCATGTAGTAATTTCAAGGATTTTCAGTCCAGAAGAGCAAAGATAAGGTATAGGGATAAAAATAAAAATGTAGTATTCCCACATACATTAAATGGTTCGGGGCTTGCGGTTGGGAGAACATTTCTGGCAATTTTAGAGAATTATCAGCAGGAGGATGGTTCTGTGGTGGTTCCCGATGTTTTAAAGCCTTACATGGGTGGGATAGATATTATAAAATAGTATGCTTATCGTTGCAGGTATCCCGTTGGATGAGGAGTATCATAATTTACCAGACGATTTAAAAGATATAGCTCGCTCATCTGATTTTGTAATAGGTGAAGAGAAAAAAAATGTGTTAAAGTTCCTTGCAAGATCTGATGCAAGGGGAAAAGAATTTATTTTATTAAATGAACATACAGAAGAACATGATTATTTTGATATAGTTGATAGGGTTAAAAATGCAGGGAAGGTGCTATTTTTTTCAGATGGCGGTACCCCCTGTGTGGCCGATCCTGGGTATAAGTTTATAGATTTATGTCACAATGCAGGTGTGAGTATAGTCCCCTACCCCGGTCCTTCCAGTATAACGGCTGCTCTTTCAATTAGTGGATTTTATGCAGAAAGATTTTATTTTGCAGGTTTTTTACCTAAAGATAGATCATTATATAAAAAATTTGCCGAAAAAATAGAGATAATAGGTGAGACTACTGTTATTTTTGAAAGGCCATACGGGATGAAGAATATTATTGAGTTCGTGAAGTTAATTAAACAGAGAAAAATATGTATAATATTTAACATTGGTAAACCTGATTTTTATTATATCAGGGGTACTATGGAAGATATATCTAATTGTTTGTTGAATAAGAAAAATATTAAATCCCCATTTGTGGCCATAATCGATAGGAAACTTTAGATAATCTCAATTTCAGAAGATTAAATTAAAATCTATAGTATAATTAATTATTAAAAAATCAGTATATTCAAATTTTCAAATAATAAAACTTCGTTTGACTGCATATTATTTAATTGATATGGATCTTAAATAACCACATAATATATTGTTATAAAATTAAAAAAACAATTTTTTTGTATTAAACTATTATAAAAGTCAAATTTTATTTACTAAAAAAGCTTGACAGAGTATGGAAGTTTTGTTATACAATTATAAATAGAATACTGTTTTGGAGTTTAACTTATGATCTTAGTTATGGATCAGCAATCTAATACGGATAGCTTGAAAGATATATTATCAAGATCTGACCTGTTTTCTGTATTGACTCCGGAACAGTTAGATTTTTTAGTGGATAGGTTAGCTCTTAAAAGCTATAAAAAAGGAGAGTTTTTAGTTAGACAAGGGGAGCCTGTTGTCAAAAATATCAAGATTGTTGTGGAGGGTTCTGCAAAGGTTTTTGTTACTACAGATACTGGTGATGAGGTAGTTGTTGATTACAGATGTAAAGGGGATATAATCGGTCTACTTTCCATAGCTACTTTGGGGGATTCTCTTGTAAATGTTATTGTAGTGGATGATATTATCTGTTATGAGCTTAGCAAGGAAGATCTTTACCAGCTTTTTAAGAATAATATAAATTTACTGGATAATTTTTTAAATATATATGTAAAAAAATATTTAACCAAAGTTAGTTCAGAGTTTAAACAAAATTCTCTTTATTATAACAGTATAGAAAGATTCTTCTTTACGTCTTTAGTATCCTATGTAACTAATGTAAATTATCCATATGTGGATATCAATGCTACTGTGGCAGAAGCAGGGAAGCAGATGTCTTTGAAGAACTATAGTGCCTGTGCGGTTATTGGTTATGGTAGGCCTATGGGGATAATCACAGATAAAGATCTGAGGAAAAAAGTTGTGGCAAAATCCCTTGATTATTCAACACCCGTATCTGATATTATGAGTGCCCCTGTTTACACGGTGGAAGATGACGCCACATGTTTTGAAGCTATCGTTAAGATGATTTCGTTGGGGGTAAATCACCTTGTTGTGACAAGCAACGATGCCGTTTTTGGTGTTATAGATAGTGAATCATTGATGAATTTACAAACTTCTTCGCCCCTTTCATTTGCTAAAGAGATTGAAATGCAGAATTCTGTGGATAAGTTGGCGGAGCTTTCCGGAAAAATTATAAGTATATCCTCCACAATGTACAGGGATGGATTAAGGGCAGATAATATTACTAAGATTATATCAGAGTTAAATGATAGAGTTTTAAGAAGGATAATAGATTTGGGTATAGAGAAATATGGTAAACCTCCTGTAAATTTTTGTTGGATTGCTATGGGGAGTGAGGGTAGAAAGGAACAAACTTTTAAAACGGATCAGGATAATGGGATCATTTATGAGGATCTCGATGATAGTAAAGATAAAAAAGAAGTATCCGAGTATTTTAGTCAATTGGCAATATTTGTAAACGATTCCCTTGTGAAATGCGGCTTTCCACCTTGCCCGGGAAATTATATGGCAAAAAATCCAGAATGGTGTCAACCGTTGTCTAAATGGAAAAAATACTTTGATAAGTTTTTTTCAACTCCTACAAATGAGGCTGTATTAAAAGGGCAGATAATTTTCGACTTCAGAGGTGTATACGGTGAAAGGATGCTGGCTTCTGAACTAAGAAGTTATGTAAACTCCATTAAAAACAAATCTCTTTTTATAAATTTTATGGCAAGAGGATTTGTAAATTATGGTTCACCTTTAAATTTCTTTGGTTCATTCATTACCGAAAAGGATGAAAATGAGGATGATCTCTTTGATATAAAGAAGAGGGTGCTGGCACCTCTTGTGGGTATTCTCAGGTTATTTGCCATTGAAGAAGGTTTGAGAAGTGTTTCAACTATGGAACGGGTAAATGACCTGATAAAGATCCGACATAAGGTTGTATTGGAATATCACAGAGAGATAGAGCAAGCTTTCAATTTTTTACTGGATTTGCGGATGAAAAATCAGATTATCCAATATGTTTCGGGTAAAGAGGTGAATAATCTTATAAAGATAACTAACTTGAGCAGTATTGAAAATAGAAACCTAAAGTTGGCTTGTCAGCTTTTGGAAAAGCTTCAGGACACATTAAAAAGAAGGTATGGTTTATAAGGGATTTATGGCTAAAAGCCATAAATAAAAAATAAAAGGGGGTAAAAGATGAGCAACAAAGAAAAGCTCGAGATGTACTGGAAGGAAAACCTGAAAGTAATTTTCATCCTTCTGGTGGTATGGTTTGTGGTGTCTTATCTTTTTGGCATTTTGATGGCGGATGCACTGGACAGCATTAAGATTGCTGGTTTTAAGCTCGGTTTCTGGTTTGCCAACCAGGGGTCTGAGGTAATTTTCGTAATTCTTATCTATATCTATGTTGTTTGGATGAATGCAATAGATAAGAAATACGATGTTCATGAAGAATAATTGGGAGGTGCCTAATGAGTATATTAACCTGGACTTGGATTATAGTTGGTCTTTCTTTTGCGCTGTATATAGGTATTGCTATTTGGTCAAAAGCATCATCAACGGGTGAGTTTTACGTTGCGGAAAAGCAAGTACATCCCATCGCAAACGGTATGGCGACAGCAGCTGACTGGATGTCTGCAGCATCATTTATCTCTATGGCTGGTCTTATCTCCTTTATGGGTAGAGATGGTTCTATGTACCTTATGGGATGGACTGGTGGATACGTTTTGCTTGCCCTATTACTTGCTCCTTATTTGAGGAAATATGGAAAGTATACTGTACCTCAGTTTGTTGGTGATAGATACTACTCCAATACCGCCAGGGTCGTGGCACTTTTAAGTGCTATATTTGTGTCTTTTACTTATGTTGCGGGTCAGATGAGAGGTGTTGGTATCGTTTTTTCAAGATTCCTTGAGGTCAGTATTAATACAGGTGTTATTATAGGTATGTGTATAGTTTTCTTTTATGCGGTTTTAGGTGGTATGAAAGGTATTACATATACTCAGGTTGCTCAGTACTGTGTATTGATAATAGCTTATTTAATTCCGGCTATTTTCATATCAATTATGCTTACGGGTAACCCTATTCCTCAGCTGGGTTATGGTTCCACAGTTTCAGCTGGTGGTGCACAGATATTAGGTCAGGGTCAGGGGATGTATATATTGGATCTCCTTGACAAGATACATACAGATTTAGGATTCAAAGCTTATACTGCCGGACAAAAGCCGTTAATAGACCTTTTCTGCATAACATTTGCTCTTATGGTGGGTACAGCTGGGCTTCCTCATGTTATCATAAGGTTCTTTACAGTGCCAAAAGTTAGAGATGCAAGAAGCTCAGCTGGGTGGGCTCTTCTTTTCATAGCAATTCTTTATACTACAGCTCCAGCAGTGGCAGCATTTGCAAGGACAAACTTCCTCCTAACTATCAACGGTAAAAAGTATGAAGAAGCTCCAAGCTGGTTTAAAAACTGGGAGAAAACAAAATTAGTTGGATTTAAAGATAAGGCAATATACAAAACAGCTGATGGCAAAACTATAGGTGTATTTAAAGGCAAAGATGGTTCTTTAAAATATCTTGAAAAGAAGGAAGAAAAACCATTCAACCCTGAAGGTATGACGCTTGTAAAAGATTTTGATGGTGTTATGACAATTTCTAAAGATCCTCAGGTTAATGAAGTCGACGTTGACAGAGATATAATGGTTCTTGCAAACCCTGAAATTGCCAAGCTTCCTGCATGGGTTGTTGCTCTTGTGGCTGCTGGTGGTCTTGCTGCAGCTCTTTCTACAGCTGCGGGACTACTTCTTGTTATATCTGCGGCTATTTCTCACGACCTGATAAAAGGGGTAATATCTCCAAATATTTCAGAAAAGGGTGAACTTGTCTGGGCAAGGATTGCTGCTGGTTTAGCTGTAATAATTTCTGGTTATTTTGGTATCAATCCTCCGGGATTTGTTGCTCAGGTGGTAGCATTTGCCTTTGGACTTGCGGCTTCTTCCTTCTTTCCATTGATAATACTGGGTATTTTCTGGAAAAGGGCAACTAGAGAGGGTGCTATCGCAGGGATGCTTGTGGGTATAATTTTCACTGCATGGTACATAATCTACTTTAGATTTGTAAATACTGATCCTAAAGGATGGTGGTTTGGTATATCTCCTGAAGGTATTGGTACTATAGGAATGATAATAAACTTTGTTGTTATGTGGGTGGTATCTCTCATGACTCCTCCTCCTCCAAAAGAGATTCAGGATATGGTGGAGAACGTACGTTATCCAAGAGAAGCTTAGTAATTGGGGGGCGATTAAGCCCCCTATTTCAAAAAATTAAAGGGGCGTAAAATGAATAAGGTTATGGCGAATGGATTTTTTGTAGCTAAGAAGATCGATTCTCTGGAGAAAGCCCATAAATTTTCCATCCCTGCTTCAATTTTTACAATTTTTATTGGGGTAATATCTTTTATACATTCAATAGTTTACTTGCCTGAGTTGATGTTTTTGGGTTTTTTAGATTTAATATTATGGGGAGTTTTAGGAATAGGTATATACAAGAATTCGAGATTGGCTGTCATAAATACATTTATAATGTATATTTTAGGTGGTGCTTATTTTAGAATGACTATCATGTGGCAGAGCAATATTCTGGCAATATTTTATGTAATTGCTCTTATGTTTGCCCTCAGAGGTACCTTTGCCTACCAAAAGCTACTGAAACAGCAGAATAAAGCATCAGAGGGTAATAAATAGTTTTACTTGATGACGTAGTTTTTTATTTTTTGTTTATTTAGAAATTTGTCTGATGTAGTTAAATTTTATTATCATTTTTATTTTATTCCGTCAACTTCTTTACAAAATTTACATCTTATTAATAACTTTTACAACATCTTTACTAAAATATCGTTATAAATAGTATTAGGATCAAAAAACCATAGGAGGTCAAATGATGAGAAAAGTTTTTTTGTTTGCACTTAGTTTTATGTTGGTTTCCTTTGGTAGTGTGGCATTTGCAGCGAAATCAACACCAAAATCACCCACTCCTGATTATGCCAAGGTGGTAAAAAAAGGTGTTGATTATAACCAGTGTTACGAATGCCATGATACCATCAAGGAATTAAGGGGTATGGGTAAACACTCTAATCTTGCCTGTGAAAATTGTCACGGTAATATTGAAGCCCACCTTAAAGAACCCACCAATCATCCTACTGTCTATACTGAATGGCAGGCTTGTGGCAAATGTCATAAAGAGCAGTTTGAATCTTTTATGACTGTTAGCAAACATAGACCTGCGAGGGATGAAAAGTCTCAGTTAACAAACAGAGCCCCTAATCCTTTCTGGGATAAGCTGATGATGGGACATGCATTTACAAAGGAGCATGCGCTTACCAGAAGCCATCCTTTCATGCTTTTGGATCAAGTACTTGTGGACAGGGCGGCAGGTGGAAGATTTCAACCAAAAAATGGCTGGATGTATGTAAACGAAAAGCCACAGAAAATATGGGATATTATAGTGGATACACAGCCCGGTAGTGAACATAAGGTTTTTATGAAGCAAACTGCAGCAGCACTTAACCCTGTATGTATTCAATGTAAAACGCAGGATCATATCCTCGACTGGCCTTACCTTGGGGATCCTAACACCTCTGCACCATTTAACAGAAAGAGTAATCCAACTGCTATGATACAGTCTAAAAAATTGCAGCATGGGTTAAATTGCTATCAATGTCATGATCCTCACGCAGCAAAACCAAGGATAGTTAGGGATGCTCTCATTGCAGCATTAACAAGGCCTGAAGCGGATACATTATGGCACAAGGATCCAAACAGGACAAATATTAAAGTAATAGATATGGGTATGAGGGGTTATACAAGAAAGATAGCTATTCTTGAAAAATATGACTCAAGACTTCTTTGCGGTCAGTGCCACGTAGAATATGTATGTAACCCTGGAGAGGATAGAAATACCGGGGCGAAAATTGGTTATGATAGCCCACTCACAAATCATTTCCCATATAAAGATGTATTACAATTATACGATCACTACGTAAACCAATTGCATTTTACAGATTTCATCCATCCTTTAACAGGTGCTAAACTGATTAAATTCCAGCATCCAGAATCTGAAACATTCTATAATTCAAAACACGCAAAAGCAGGAGCAGGGTGTGATAGTTGCCATACTCCTAAGGTAAAAGATAAAAAGACTGGTAAAGTCTACACTTCCCACTATGCTGTTACACCTAAGCATGATCTTAAAGCTTCATGTTTGACTTCTAAGTGCCATAACAACTGGACAGAAGAGGATGCTAAATATGCCATCGATTCTGTAAAAGCTTATATTAAAGGTAAGATGAGAAAAGCTGAGTTTTGGCTTGACAGATTGATCGATAAGATAGTTGAAGGTAAAAATGCAGATCTTCCGGCAGATGTAATAGCAAAAGCTCAGGATTATCATGTAAAAGCACATATCTTGTGGGAATACTGGACAGCTGAAAACTCAGATGGCTTCCACAACCCAGAATTGGCCCGTGAGTCTCTGGCTCAGTCGATAGATGCCTCTATGGCTGGGGTGAAATTGATAGATGATGCTTTGAAGGCAAAAAAAACCTCAGCTCAGCAGACACAGGCTCAGAAATAGAAATTTATAAATCAAAATGTAGGTGGACAGGCTTATGAGCCTGTCTGCTTATTGAGAAATTGGCGGCAAAAAGCCGCCTTTATTTTGTCTTGCCAAAGGGTTTGTTGTGGTGTAAAAGAGTCATATACGTATAAAGTTTAGAAATTAAGGAGTATAAATTATATATCATGCGTAAAATTTTAGATATTTTTAGTTCCGTTAAGCTAACTCTCTGGCTTATAGTATTAATCATCATTCTGTCATCAATCGGTTCTTTTATCTCTGTATCCAACCCTGATTCAGGGATTTTGGGGCTTGTTTCTAAGCTTACAGGTAGGGGGCATCAGGATGTTATGGCAGTTTTTGACAAGATGGGATTGCTCGATACATACCATTCAAGTTTATTTATCGGAATGCTTATACTTTTTACTATAAACTTAACTGTTTGCACTTTTTATAAATTACCAAATATTTTCAAATTTCTTAAAAGAGAGGTCAAAGTTAATAAGGCTGTTTTTGAAAAGCAGGGCTGTATCAAAATAGAAAAAAATATTGATGTTGAAAGCTTAAAAGATAGATTAGATGAAATCTTTAAACGTTATAAAATCGTAGAAGAAAGAGATGGAGATAAATATTTCTTCACTGCTGAAAAAGGGGTTTTTAGTAGAGTGGGGGTTTACATCGTACATTTAGGTATAATTGTCATATTGATATCAGGTATATTGGGAGGGATTTTCGGGTACAATGGGAAGATAGCTATCCTTGAGGGTGATGCTGATGACACAATTATTTTAAAAGATAATAAGACGTTAAAATTACCTTTTTATATAAAATTAAATGATTTCAGTGTATCCTATTATGATAATTCCACAAAAGCTAAGGAATACAAATCGGAGATTATTATCAGTAAAACAGGTAAACCCGATGAATCGTTTGTTGTGGGGGTAAACAAATTGGCAAGGTATGAAAACTTAAAAATTTACCAGGCAAGTTATGGGTTTTATCCATCAAAAGATGTAACATTCAGGTTTTTGTTTAAAGCAAACGGGGTGGAAAAGAAAATACAGGTTAAAATGGATGAGATTTATCGTATAAATGAAAACTTGAGTTTTGCCGTAAGGGATTTCGCCCCTTCCCTAAGTCTTGACAGTGAAGGAAGACTAATTAATTTGAACGATATGATGGTAAATCCTGCTGTGGTTGTGGAGTTTTTTGTAGACAATGAATCTAAAGGGAGTGTTCCTATATTAGCCAATTATCAGCAGACCGGCATTTTTGACGGGTTTGAGCTACATTTTTTGAAGGCTTATGGAGTGCAGTTTTCGGTTTTTTCAATCAATTATAATCCAGTTATAAATCTAATTTACATAGGCTTTATTATTCTAAGTGTAGGGGTATTGATATCGTTTAGTACCGAACATCAGCTTGTTTACATAAGAATTACGCCTGTGCAGGATAGATCTATTTTGGAATTATGCGGATATAAACACAGATTTAAAAAGGATGTCGCAAGGATGTTGAATGAAATTGCTGATAAAATATAGATTATATTAATTTAATGAGGTTTCTGAATGAATGATCCATTATTGTTTGGAGTTGCATCGATATTATATCTGATGGCAATGCTGTTTTATGTTTTTTTTATAATTCTTAAGAAAGAGTTACTGGGTAAGATTGCTTCAGTTTCTGTTTATGTTGGGTTTGTAGTTCACACTATGGCTTTTTTTATTAGATGGTATATCTTTTCTAAAGCTTTTTCTCTTCCCATAGCCCACTCCATACCGATTACGAATCTATATGAATCGTTACTTTTTTTTGCATGGTGTTTGATTTTAGGTAATATATTTATTGAGTATAAGTTTAACACAAAAATATTTGGAGTTATTATTACTGCAATTGCAGGTATGTCGATAGCTTTTGTGGATGCTGTTGGTGCTAATAAAATGGTTCAGCCAATTCTACCTGCCCTCAAGAGTAACTGGCTTTTAGCCCATGCTTCACTTAGTTTTGTGGCTTATGCTGCCTTCTCACTTTCGTTTTCAGCTGCAATATTGAATCTTGCATACAATATCAGAAATAAAAAGAGCATCCTTTACATCTATTGGACGGCTGCATTGGGTATATTTGTATACACTACACTACTACTTATAATAGATTTCATAATTAATCTACTAAATAGGCTCAAAGATGGTTATAAACCATTTTCTTTATTGAAATTGCTTCCTAACGAATGGAAAATTTTACTTTTGATAGTCCTTATCTGCTTTATAGTATTATTCTATATTTTTGGCAGTAAACTGGGTTCTGTGGTGGATAGATTTGGCATAAAGTCAGAATTACTTGAGACCGTAGAATACAAAATGATAACGATAGGTTTTATGATATTTACAATAGGCGGATTGATCTTTGGTGCTATATGGGCTGATATCTCCTGGGGGAGATACTGGGCATGGGATCCGAAGGAAACCTGGGCATTTATCACCTGGCTGGTTTATGCATTTTATATTCATATGAGATTTATCAAAGGTCGTGATGGTGTTTCTGCATCTGCAATCGCTGTAATAGGATTTATCGTAACTATCTTCACATACATAGGTGTAAATCTATTATTATCAGGGCTACACTCATATGGTGGGATGTAGGAAAGGAACGAAGAGTTGTTTTTTCAAAGTTCATGTTGACAAATAAAGTAAAAACATATATATAGTTCAACCGATTAAAGGGTTTCTTTGGTTGCCCGGGTGGCGGAATTGGTAGACGCACAGGACTTAAAATCCTGCGGCCGTTGAGGCTGTACCGGTTCGATTCCGGTCCCGGGCACTTTTTTTGTAATCCACTGTAAATATCGTAGATGTTTTTTCATTTGACATTTCTATCTAAAGGCTTTAATTAGAAATATGAGTTTAAAAGATATATCCTTTGTCGTATATACTGCGGTGCTTACTTTTTCTGTGCTTTATTCACCTCAACCTTTACTGCCTGTATTGATGAAAGAATTTGGGGTTGATAAATCCAGTGCAGCATTGATTACAACTGTAACGATGCTCCCTTTAAGCCTTTCCCCTATAATTTACGGTTTTGTGCTGGAAAAATTCACCGCCAAGAGAGTCATGTCTTTTGCAATAAGTATACTTGTGGTGCTGGAAATTTCAATATATTTCATAAACGATTTTTACCTTCTTATATTTGTTAGACTACTCCAGGGTTTTTCAATTCCAGGAGTATTAACATCTCTCATGACCTTTGTTTCCATGGCTTCTGAAAAATCAATGATACAGAGGGTTATGTCATATTACATAGCGGCAACGATATTGGGTGGATTCCTTGGTAGATTTATTTCAGGACTTATTTCAAAATTGTTTGGATGGAGGTATGGTTTTCTTATACTTGGGTTTAGCCTTGCCATAAGTTTTATTTTGCTTTTTTTCATCTCTGATTACAAAATTCAGGTGAAGGAGCGGATAACATTAAAGAATGCCATGAACGTTATCAAAACACACCCTTTTTTAAATATTTATATCACAATATTTTGTACATTTTTTGTTTTTGCGGCGATGTTAAACTTTATCCCTTTCAGATTAAAAGAGATTTCAGACAATGTAAGTGAATTTATCATCGGTTTGAGCTATTCCGGCTACGTAATGGGGATTATCGTTTCACTTTTTTCAATGTTGCTGATAAAGTTTTTTAAAACAGAAAAAAAAGTCATACTATATGGTTTGGTGATATATATAATGAGCATACCATTATTTAGCGTAAAGAGCATCTTTTTTATCTTCTTTGCTATGTTTGTATTCTGCACCGGTATGTTTACGACACATTCAATAGCTTCAGGTTTTTTAAATAAGCTTGCCATTACCAACAAAGGTATTGTGAATGGTTTATATGTCTCGTTTTACTACACTGGCGGAGTTTTAGGTACATTCCTGCCAGGATATTTGTATAAATCTTTTGGATGGAACGCATTTTTAATCCTGCTGTCAGCTCTAATTTTAGTGGGTGTAGGCTCAGCAATTCAAATCAGGCAACCCCACCCATAAATGTTTGATCAAAATCTTTAAATACAGGATCAAAACCTTTTTTCTTCAGGGATTCCACAAACTCTTTTACACTTCTGGTATCTTCCATTGAAAACTGTTGACCGGAAGCTGTTTTTTCTGTATATCCACCAGGGTTTGTTTTGGATCCCGCACTCATCTGTGTGACACCAAGGCCTAAGATATTATCCCTGAATTCAGAAGGTTCTCTTGTGGATATCACAAGCCCCACATCATTTAAAAATATCCTTAAGGCAAACATGGATTGAAGGAGATTTCTATCAGTTACCGGATATTCAGGTTTAAATCCACCCTCCGCATGTCTTATTCTTGGGAAGGATACTTTTATATGTGTTTTCCAGTATTTTTTCATAAGATATCTGGCATGTAGTCCCACAAAAAACTCTTCCACTCTAAAATCTTCAAGCCCCATTAAGGCTCCCAAACCTACTGTTCTAAATCCAGCTTCGGCACCTCTTTCGGGGGTATCAAGTCTCCATCTATAATCTGTCTTTTTCCCGCCCAAATGGTATTTTTTGTATGATTCCATATTGTATGTTTCCTGATAGATTGTAAGGCCATCTACTCCGTGATGATAGAGGGTGTTGTATTCTTCTGTGGAAAGAGGTTGAATCTCTATACTTATTGAAGAGAAATAATTTTTACATATTTCTGTAGCCTTTTTGAGATATTCCATACTAACATGTTTTGGTGATTCTCCAGAAACAAGAAGTATATGCTTTATCCCTTCAGAAGATATGGCTTTTGCCTCTTTATCAATCTCTTCAAATGTAAGGGTTTTTCTTGGGATAACATTTTTTCTGTTGAATCCGCAGTAGACACAGGAATTGATGCATTCGTTTGACAAATATAGTGGAGCGTAAAGTTGAATGGTTTTACCAAACCTCCGCAACGTAATGGCTTTTGATAGCCTTGCCATATTTTCGAGAAAAGACTCTGCAGCAGGCGATAGTAAAGATGCAAAATCTTCCTCGGAGAGTTTTGTTTTGTTTAAGGATTTAATCACGTCATCTGCAGTTCTGCTATATATGTACGATTTTATATCTTCCCATTTATAATTAGTTATAATATCAAAAAAGCTCATACTAATCCCTCAAAAAACCAGTTAATGGACTTGATGCTTCAGCCCTTAATTTTTCGGTGGGCATGCCAGCATTTATAGCATGGCAGGCGGCTTCCACCGCATATCTGAATGCCTTTGCCATTTCCACAGGGTTGTCTGCTGTGGCAATAGCGGTATTGATGAGTACTGCATCAGCCCCCATCTCTAAGGCTAATGCGGCATGGCTGGGGGCTCCGATACCAGCATCTACCACGACTGGTACGTTTGACTGCTCAATGATTATTCTTAAGTTTTCTATAGTTTTTATACCACGGTTGCTACCAATTGGAGCCCCAAGGGGCATCACAGTTACACAACCAATCTCTTCAAGTCTTTTGGCCAGTACCGGATCAGCATTTATGTAAGGTAAAACATTGAAACCATCTTTGACTAAGATCTCAGCAGCCTTAAATGTTTCTATAGGATCTGGCAGAAGGTAGTAGGGATCAGGAGTAACCTCCAGCTTTACCCAAGGTTCGCAACCGGCAGCTCTTGCCAATCTTGCAAGACGCACTGCCTCCTCTGTATCCCTTGCACCTGATGTATTAGGAAGAAGAAGGTATTTATTGGTATCTATGTGTGATAATATGTCATCCTGTTTGTCATTAATATCCACTCGCCTTAATGCTACGGTTATTATCTCTGCTCCAGATTCTTCAAGTGCCTGCTGCATGATTTTGCTTGATGGGAATTTGCCAGTACCAAGCATCAATCTACTTCGAAATTTTCGACCTGCAATAATTAGTTCATTTGTAAACATGATTGACTCCATATTTTTTAGTATAAAAAAATGCCATCCGCCGATAGAAACGGATGGCATTTTTAAACCCGTTCCCTTCGACGGCATTACCCGTATCAGGTTCGAGGGGTATTTCTCAGCCCTTTAAAAGAGCACCCCCACGGATATATTTAATATATACTTTTTTTAAGATAATTCAATATTTAATTTTAAATCCCTTTATCTTCGATGTTTTTACCAATATTTTTTCTTGTTAGATATCTGTTTAACGCATTAATCCAGGCCAATGCGCTTGCCTGTACTATATCAGTGGAATACCCTTTGCCTGAGATATCGTAGCCAGATTTTTCAAATTCTACGGTGAGGGAAACCTCCCCTTGCGCATCTTTACCAGCACTTACAGCCTGAATCTTATACGTTTTTAGTCTACCTTCCACACCTGTTACCCTTTCAATGGCTCTAAATGAAGCATCCACTGGGCCATCACCTATAGATGCATCCGTCAGAATATCTCCTTTTTCATTGGAAACCTGTAGGGTTGCTGTGGGTATAGATGTATTACCACTTGTAACGTTGAGGTATTCGAGAGAAAAATACTCTTTGTGGGATGATATTTGATTTTCTACTATGGCAGCAATATCTTCATCGTATACCTCTTTCTTTTTGTCGGCAAGTTCTTTGAATTTTGCAAAAGCTATTTCGATTTCGTTATTGTTCAGTTCGAAACCGATCTCTTTTAATCTTGCCACGAATGCATGTCTGCCTGAATGCTTGCCAAGTACCAGTTTATTAGATGGATATCCCACACTTTCTGGGGTCATGATTTCATATGTTGTTCTTTCTTTTAATACACCATCCTGATGGATACCTGCCTCATGGGCAAATGCATTTTTACCTACGATCGCTTTATTTGGCTGTACATCTACGCCTGTTATGGATGTAAGAAGTCTGCTTGAACGGTATATCTCTCTTGTATTTATACCTGTTTCAACATCAAAAAGTTGCTTTCTGACATAAAGTGCCATTACCACTTCTTCAAGAGAGCAGTTGCCCGCCCTTTCACCTATACCATTTATTGTGCACTCCACCTGTCCAGCACCTGCTTTAACGGCTGCAAGAGAATTTGCAACCGCAAGGCCAAGGTCATTATGACAGTGGACACTAATGACTGCTTTATCCACGTTTGGCACTTTATTCATTATTGTGGAAATTATCTTTTCATATTCCATCGGTACAGTGTAACCAACGGTATCCGGAAGGTTTACAGTTTTTGCACCGGCTTTTATCACTTCTTCCACTACTTTACATAAAAAGTCGAGATCACTTCTTGTGGCATCTTCTGCACTGAATTCCACATCGTCACAGAGATTCCTTGCAAATTTAACTGCATTAACTGCAATTTCAAGTACTTCTTCAGGAGTCATTTTCAATTTATATTTCATGTGGATATCAGATGTCGCAATAAATGTGTGAATCCTTGGTCTAACTGCATGTTTGAGGGCATCCCATCCCACCTGTATATCTTTTTCGTTTGCCCTACAGAGGCCGGTTACTATCGGTTTTTTTACTGTTTTGGCTACCTTTGTAACAGCTTCAAAATCACCGGGGGATGAAATCGGAAAACCAGCTTCTATAACGTCCACTCCAAGCTTTTCCAACTGTAATGCCATTTTAATCTTTTCTTCAACATTCATACTGAATCCTGGTGCCTGCTCTCCATCTCTTAACGTTGTGTCGAAGATCATAATTTTTCTACTCATTTTTTTTACCTCCATATAATTTGTATAAAAAAAAGCCCCAACTTCTTCTAAGTCGGGGCCCTGTTTTAATCCTAATTAAAATTTATAATACCTTTTTGGTCCCAGACTCAGAATATACAGGTTTTTTGTTGTGGAGTCGGAGGAGCTTTAAAACGATACCTGAAAGGGCAAACAAAACAAAGAATACAAATAGCATCAACTGTGGATAGAGACCCATTAAAAATATGAAAAGAACAAAAATAACAAGTATGTTGAAGGGCTTAACAGATACCCATTCAAGTTTTTTAAAACTGTAATAAGGGAAGTTACTCACCATAAGAAAGGCAAGAACATAAATCAAAAGAACATAAGTGATCGGTATTGAAAAAAAGTATGGATCACCAAAAAATTCCTTCACAAACAGAACGCTTGAGGCTATCACACCTGCGGCAGCAGGTATTGGTAAACCCACAAAAAAACTGCTATCTATCTTTCCCGCCTGTACATTGAAACGTGCTAATCTAAGTGCACCACACGCAACAAATAAGAATGCCGCCATCCATCCTATTCTTCCATAAGGGATGAGCAACCATTTATACACCAAAACAGCTGGAGCAACACCAAAGGCCAACAAATCGCTTAAAGAGTCGAGCTGTACTCCAAAATCGCTGGTGGCATTTAATAACCTTGCAATTTTACCATCCAATCCATCAAATATAAAGGAAACTAGTATTGCATATGCAGCATTCACATAGAGATCGTTTAAAGAGGCAACTATTGAATAAAATCCGGCGAACATCGACATTATGGTAATCAGGTTTGGAAATATAAGATTTCTACGGATCATTAAAATTCCTCATCCACCTGAAATCTTGCTATGATTGTCTCACCTGCATATACTAAGTCATCAATATCAACGTTTATTTTTGCAGAAATTGGTAAATAGTGGTCGACTCTTGAAGAGAATTTTATAATACCAAGTCTATCACCAAGCTTTACCTTATCTCCAGGTTCAAGATATGATACTGTTCTTCTTGCCACAAACCCCGCCACCTGTTTAACGATTACTTTACCGTATTTAGATTGAATTGTAATTATATTCTGTTCGTTTACAAAAGAGCTCTCTTTTTTGTCGGCAGATAAAAATTTGCCCGGTTTGTGTAACACACTTATCACTTCACCATCCACAGGTACTCTGTTTACATGGACATTGAATATATTCATAAAAACGGATATTTTTTTAAATTTTTCACCATCTATCTCTTCTTCTGAGATTTCTACTATTTTACCATCTGCACCTGAAACAGCGATACCATCTTCTACCGGTATATCCCTCTCAGGGTCTCTAAAAAAGATAATGAATAGAACTGTTAAAGATAAAAATAAAAGGGTAAAAAACCATTTAGGAAGAAAAAATACTATGAGAAAAAGCCCACCAGCAATGGCAACGTATGGAAATCCTTCTTTTGCTATCAATTAAAGCTCCTGTATATAGATTTTTCATATATTATACATTGTTTTTTCATAAAATCAACTATTTTATATTTTTTGCAAATTATTTTAAAATATCTAACCTGTGGAGTGAGTTTGTGTTATTGTAAGGATCAAAAACATTCTGATAAAACAAAGGTTTTATAAATTTTGGAACAAGTTCTTTATAGATTTCACAATATCTCTTATCAAACTCTTCCGCACACCTAAACTTTCCTCTATTGCTCTGTATCAGATATAAAAGATAAGGTATGTAGCCAAGATCGATGGAATTTTTTAAAACTATTAGATGTTTTAAGCCTCTTTCGGTTTTAGCATCGGGAAACATAGCATATTCCCTATCGAATAAAGATACAGATTTTACTTCAATAAGGATCTTTTGGCTATTTGATTCCAAATAAAAGTCGATTCTATTATTTCCGATGGAGTATTCCCGGACAAGTTTGGTTATATTTGTAAATTCAACAATTTCACCTTTTTTCAAAGCATTGTAAACAATTCTGTTTGTTTTTATAGTGTTTGTTTGTATCCATTGGTTATCAAGGTATATCCCTTCAAGGGTGTATTGCAATTTTCTTTTCGTATTGTTTGATCTGGAAAAACAAACGGGCGCCCCTTTAACCAAAAGGTTTCTCATGGAACCTGTATTGGGATTGTGACATGTGATTATGTTGTTTTCATATTCAACATCCACAAAGAATCTTTTATATCGTTTGATAAATCTACCAAAATACAACAATTAGCACCTTTTGTATGGAAATTTATTCAACTATAATATATATTCTTTTTATGAAAATGGAATCTAAAATATCTTTTTGGGTTAAATTTTTAATATCGATAGCTATAACAATTGTATTGTTATTTTTGGTAAAAGTTGGTGTTGATTATTTTACATTTAAATATTATCTCGTTAGGAAAGAAAAAATTGAATTAGAGTATATGAAGAAGATTACATATCATAACTTACTAAAAAATCAGGTTAATTTTTACAACGATGTGATTAACATATCAGATTACATAAAAAGAAACGACTTTTATCATAATGAAATTAATAACTATGAACTTGCCCTTGCGATAGTTCAAGAGTCTTATAAGAAGAAGCTTGACCCTTATCTCGTAGTTGCCATTATGGATGTGGAAAGTGATTTTAGAGCTGACAGCGAGTCGATAAAAGGTGCAAAAGGTTTGATGCAGATAAAAGATGATACTGCAAGGTATATAGCAGTAAAGGAAAATATAAAAGTTTCAACAAGGAGAATAAATGATCTGCTGATTAACGTAAAGTTAGGAATCAGCTACTATTCATATCTTCTCAAAAAATTTGATGGTAACCACAAATATGCACTTATAGCTTATAATATAGGTGTAAACAAAGTATATTCATTGATGACATTAAAAATAAATTTACCGAAGAGTTATTATAACAAAGTTAAAGATCGCTATAATTTTATAACAAAACTTTATCAAAAGGTTCCTCTTAATATATAAAAAAAGGGGGGGCCGCCCTTAGGCGGCTGTTTATGGAAGTCAAGCGATCTTGATTAAAAGGTCACCAGCTTCAATCTTATCTCCTTGATTTAAAAAGATCTCTTCTATTATTCCATCTGTATTTGCAACAATTTTAGTTTCCATTTTCATTGCTTCGGTTATGGCCAGAAGATCACCTTTTTTTACACTATCACCTTTTTTGACGTTTATTTTGGTGATTTTCCCAGGCATTGATGCACATACTTCTTTTGGATTGTTTATGTCACCTTTTCTATTTGCTTTTATTATGTCTGTTAATTTTTCATCTTTGATTCTTACAGTTCTTGCCTGACCGTTAAATTCAAAATACACTTTTCTGTAACCTTTTTCGTCAGGCTCACTGAGACCTAGATACTTGATGATGAGAGTTTTCCCTTCCTCTATATTGACTTCTATCTCCTCTTCCTTTCTCAAAGGATAAAAATAATCTTTTGTATCAAATACTGATCCATCTCCATATTCATTAACAAAGTTTAGATACTCTTTGAACACCTGTGGGTAAAGTGCGTAGCTAACTACCGCTTCATCACTAAACTCTCTACCAAAATCCTTTTGTAAATCACTTCTGGCTTTTTCAAAATCGTATGGGGAAAGCATTTCTCCAGGTCTAACTTTTAAAGGGTTGTCACCTTTTAAAATTATGCTTTGTAGCTTATCCGGGAATCCACCGTAAGGCTGGCCAAGCATCCCTTTAAAGAAAGATATCACAGATTCGGGTAAAGATAACTGATCCCCTTTTTCATAGAGATCTTCAATATCAAGATTGTTTCTCACTAAGAATATGGCCAGATCACCCACCACTTTTGACGAAGGGGTAACTTTTATAATGTCACCAAGTTCTTTGTTAACTTTTGCGTACATTTTTCTTACATCTTCCCAGCGATCAATTAAACCAGTTGCCTCCACCTGCACAACAAGGTTGGAATACTGTCCTCCTGGTATCTCATGTTCATATACCTCTGCTGTGGCTGATTTTAAACCGCTTTCAAATGGGAAGTAATATCTTCTTACCCTTTCGAAATAATCTGAAACATTTTGTGCCCATTTTTTATCTATCGAAGAATGCCTTTCTGTAGATTCTATGGCGTAGAGTATAGAATTTAAATTCGGTTGACTGGTCAGTCCACTCATTGAAGATATTGCACAGTCTACTATGTCAGCTCCTGCTTCAATAGCCATTAATACCGAAGCCTCTCCGTTACCGCTGGTGTCGTGGGTGTGGAAATGAAGTGGTAGCCCCGTCTCCTCTTTTATGGCTTTTACTAAAATCTTTGCGGCATACGGCTTGAGTAACCCTGCCATATCTTTTATCCCTATTATATCTGTACCAGCATTTGCAAGCTCTCTGGCAAGATTTATATAATATTTCAGGCTGTACTTGACCTTTTTGGGATCTAGTATGTCTCCAGTGTAGCAGATGGCTGCCTCGGCAATTTTATCGTTCTTTTTTACCTCTTCTATGGCAAGGGTCATCTGATCCACCCAATTGAAACAATCGAATATCCTGAAGATATCTATACCATTTTTAGATGCTAATCTGATGAACTCTTTTATTACATTATCCGGGTAATTTGTATATCCCACAGCATTGGAGCCTCTTAAAAGCATTTGAAATAGAATATTTGGAATTTTCTCTCTCAATAACCTGAGCCTTTCCCATGGGGACTCCTTTAAGAATCTATATGATACATCAAATGTTGCACCACCCCACATTTCAAGAGAGAATAATCCGTTTAGATGATGGGCATAGGCGTCGGCAATGGCCAGCATATCCTTTGTTCTGAGCCTTGTTGCAAGGAGGGACTGATGGGCATCTCTCATTGTGGTGTCTGTGAAAAGTACCTCTTTACTCTGTTTGATATAGTCTATGACACCTTTTACACCATGTCTGTTCAGGATATCTTTAGTTCCGGCGGGAATATGCTCCCCATATTTTACAACCGGGATCCTGATGGGAGGAAGAACCGTATTGTCTTCAAGCTTAACGCCGGAAGGGTTGTTTACTATATTGTTTGCCAAAAATTTTAGTACTTTTGTTGCTCTGTCCTGTGGTTTTGGAAATTTTAATAAATCTGGGTTAGTATCGATGAAGTTTGTATTAAAATTGCCTGAGATGAAGTTGTTATTGGTAATAACATTCTGTAAAAATGGGATGTTTGTCTTTACTCCACGTATCCTGAATTCACTTAAGGCTCTATTCATCTTCTTTGTTGCCTGCTCAAAAGATGTTGCCCAGCTACAGACCTTCACTAATAGAGAGTCGTAATGAGGGGTGATTTTGGCACCAGCAAAGCCGTTGCCAGCATCAAGCCTTATTCCAAAACCAGTTGCAATTCGGTACGCCTCTATTTCTCCAGTGTCAGGCAGAAAACCGTTTTCTGGATCCTCAGTTGTTACACGGCATTGAATCGCAAAGCCATGTTTATATATTTCTGACTGATTTTTTATCCCTACTTCCTGATCTGAGAGTGCCTTACCTTCTGATACCAATATTTGAGCCTGTACTATATCGATACCAGTGATCAACTCAGTAACAGTATGTTCCACCTGTATTCTGGGGTTTACTTCAAGAAAATAATGGTTACCTTTTGAATCTACAAGGAATTCCGCAGTGGCAGCACAATAAAGGCCGGTGGCTTTTCCTATGTCCACAGAATTCTGGTAAAGTTTCTGGAGAGTTTTTTCCGGAATATTGATTGAAGGAGCTATTTCAATTAGTTTTTGATGTCTCCTCTGTATGGAACAGTCCCTTTCATAAAGATGGACTATATTTCCATGTTTATCTCCCAGAAGCTGAATTTCAATATGTTTTGGATTTTCTATATATTTTTCAATTATTATATCACCTTTACCAAATGCTTTGATTGCTTCCCTTGAAGCAGAATCAAAATTTTCTTCAAGTTCCTTTTCATTGTGGCATATTCTTATTCCTCTTCCACCTCCACCTGCCGTGGCTTTTAAAAGCACTGGGTAACCTATTGATTTAGATATCTTTTTTGCATCCTCTAAATCTGCAACTATATCTTCAGAACCTTCAATAATTGGGACTTTGCATTTTTTTGCAATATCTTTTGCTAATTTTTTATCTCCGAAAATTTTCATTACCTCTGGCTTTGGTCCAATAAATATTATCCCAGCCTTTTCACAAGCTTCTGCAAATTCGTATGATTCGGCTAAAAATCCATACCCGGGGTGGATGGCATCTATACCTCGTCTTATTGCCAGATCAATTAATTCGTCTATATTCATATAGGCAGAGATTGGATCTAATCCTTTTCCCACTAAATAAGCCTCATCCGCCTTGTATCTGTGTAAAGAGTATTTATCTTCCTCGGAATATATCGCAACTGTTCTAATGCCGAGCTCGGTACAGGCGCGAAAAACTCTAATTGCTATTTCGCCTCTATTTGCACACATAAGTTTTTTTATTTTCATATCAACCCCCGTTTTATTTCTAAAGTTTATTATTATAGAATAAGGTAATTGTCAATATGTTTTAGTAAATAATTTATAAATATAGATAATGTATTCCATGATTGAACACATTTTTTTGTTAGTCACATCATTTGTAGATTTATTTAATTGATTTATTTGTAAATGTAGAAAGAGTGTCAATTATTGTATTTATTGATAGATATAATCTATAATAAGAAGCAACTCAAACACAAAAAGAGTCTATATGATTTTTAATATATTATTTTTTGTGGTTTATTTTTTTTATAATAAAAAAAGGGGTGGATGACCACCCCCTAGCATTTTGAAATATTTGGTTCTTATTTTCCAGCCATCATTGCTTCTATATCTTCTTTTACTGATGATATAGGTTTAATATTGAAATTTTCTACTAACACTTTTGCAACATTTGGTGATAGAAAGGCAGGAAGGACTGGCCCAAGCCTGATCCCTTTAACACCTAAATATAAAAGGGCAAGTAATACACAAACAGCTTTCTGCTCATACCATGCTATATCGTATGATATTGGTAGTTTATTTATATCGTCCAGTCCAAAAGCCTCTTTCAGTTTTAATGCAATGTAAGCAAGTGAGTAAGAGTCATTGCACTGGCCAGCATCCAAAACTCTTGGTATTCCACCTATATCCCCAAGATCAAGCATGTTGTATCTATATTTAGCACAACCAGCTGTGAGTATTACGGTATCTTTTGGTAGATTTTTGGCCACATCTGTATAGTATTCCCTTTCTTTAGCTCTGCCATCACAACCAGCCATAACCACAAATCTTTTTATTGCACCTTTATTTACGGCATCGATTACTTTATCCGCCAGAGCCATCACCTGATCGTGGGCAAAACCTATGGTGATTTTTTTACCATCTTTTGCTTTCAAACCACCGCATTCTATAGCTTTTTGAATCACAGGTGAGAAATCTTTCATCTTTCCATTAGTTGCATTTGGAATGTGTTTTATACCAGGCCATCCAACGAGCTCTGTTGTGAATACTCTATCTTTATAGCTATCTTTCGGAGGTACAATGCAGTTTGTGGTGAATAATATAGCACCATTAAATTGTTCAAACTCTTCCCTCTGATTGTACCAGGCTGTCCCAAAGTTTCCTATCAGGTGTTTGTATTTTTTTAGCTCCGGATATGCGTGTGCAGGCAACATTTCACCATGGGTATAAATGTTTACTCCTTTGCCTTCTGTTTGTTTGAGTAGCTCTTCCAGATCTAAAAGATCGTGACCAGATACAAGTATTCCGGGCCCATCAACTAAACCTGTAAAAACCTGAGTAATTTCAGGTTTTCCATATGTGGATGTGTTTGCTCTGTCCAAAAGCTCCATGGTTTTGACAGCAATTTCGCCAGCTTTTAAGACAAGTGAGATAAGCTCATTTACGGTTATATCCTTTCTCAGTGTTTCTACTAAAGCATCTTCTGTAAATTTAAATATCTCTTCAGATTTAAATTTCAACACATAAGCGTGGTCTGCATAAGCAGCTATCCCTTTTAATCCATAGGTAAGGAGTTCTTTGAGGGATCTTATATCTTCATTTTCTTCAGCTAAGATTGATGCGGCTGCTGCTTTGGCGAGGTAATCTGCCTCTGTTCTCTCCGGTTTCCAGGTGGCTGCATCGTAAGGGGCATTAGCATTGGCTCCTTTTGATACTGCTAAATCTTTCATCCTGTTTCTCAGGTCAATTGCCTTATTGTTGTATTCTACGAATCTTTGTGGATCAAAGTTTACGTTTGTGATGGTGGAAAAAAGCCCTTCCAGGAGAAAAAGATCTGCTTCTTCATCTGTGACACCTTTTTCTCTGGCAAGTTTTGTCCAATAAGCAAGTCCTTTAAGGTTATAAACTAACATATCCTCCAGTTTGGCCACCTTATCATCTTTTCCGCATACACCTCTGGTGGTACATGCAATATTTTTTGCAGCTTCGGAACATTGATAACAAAACATACTCATCTTGTCCTCCTTGTTTTTTTGTTCTGATGGTAATAATACTCATTTTATCTTAAAAAGAATTGACTTAGGTCAAAAAAAAATTATATTTTTAAACTATGAAAAAGATAGATGCCATAAGAATATTCTGTAACACTTTTCTTGGTGGAATTGATGAAGAACTTTGTAGTATGATGGAAACTGTCACTGCAGTAGTTACTAAAAAGAAAGGGGAAATTTTTTTTATTGAAGGTGAGCATGGATCTAATGTGTTTTTTTTGATATCAGGTCTTATAAAGCTATACAAAACAAATGATGAGGGTAAAGAGGCGATTATCCATTTCGTCAAAAGTGGTGAGATCTTTGCTGAGATATTATTTTTTTTACAGAATAGATACCCTGTAACTTCCGTTGCTCTGGAAGATTGTATTGCTCTTTCAATAGATTCAAAGAAGATTGAAGAATTAATTAGTAAAAAATCTAAGTTTGCGATGAAACTGATTGGTGCCCTATCAAAAAGAATCAAATATCTTATAAATATGCTCGAAAATCTTACATTATCAGATCTTTCAACAAGGTTTCTAAATTATATAAAAACACTTGCCGAGCAGAAAAAAAGTGATGAGATCGTTTTGCCAGTGAAAAAGGGTGATCTGGCTATTCTTTTAGGGGCTACACCTGAGGCTTTTTCAAGAATGCTTAAGAAACTGAAAGATGATGGTATCATTGAGATGGAAGGTAGGAAGATAAAACTGCTTAAAATGATATGAAAATTTATATATTCTAATTATAAGGTATTTTTAAATAAAAAATATTTTCTTGATTTTACTAAATAAATGCTGTATTTTGCCGATATATACAAATAAAAAAAGTTGGGGGTTGTTTTATGGAATTTTTTAAAAATATATACATATTTCTTGAAAGAAAGTATTTTAATTCTCTAACGAAGAAATTAGTTGGAAATGTTTTGGTTTTTGTGTTTTTTCAGGCAATGGCGATATTTGTTTTTTTAGGATTTGTGCAAAATCTAAAAGAAAAACTGCATTCACTGAATCTTCCTTTAGATCAGATGAAACATATATATTCTGATATCGATTTGGCATATATATTTTTTATCATTTTGACAATAATCTCTTTTTTAGTTTCAGTTTTTGTCGTTTTATTTTTGAGGTATTTAATAGTTATTCCAGTAAAACACCTTGTCTTCTTTTTTAATGATGCGTGTACAGGGGAAGGGGATCTTTCCAAAGAGCTACAGGTCAGTACATATGATGAATTTAAGACCCTTGCTGAAAGTTTCAACTGTTTTCTTGGTAAATTTAGAGATATGATGACGAAAATAAGAGAATCCACCATATTTGTGGCTACTGAGGCTGCCAAAGTTAGAAAGAATTTGGAGGTTACGACCAACGCAGCCCAGAGACAGAGTGAACTTGTCAATACAATTGTTATTGCGAGTAATGAGAGCAACTTAGCCCTTCATGAGATATCTCAAAATACAAACAACATCTCCGACGCCACAAACAAAAATCTAGTATTTGCAAGACAATCAAGAGATCAGATGAATGAAATAATAAATAGTGTAGAAGTGATAAATGAGAAAATAAGTAATTTTGTAAATACAACAAATATGCTTGCTGAAAATTCTCAAAAGATAATGGAAGTAATAAATCTAATTACCGACATTTCTGATCAGACAAACCTTCTTGCCCTCAATGCCGCAATAGAGGCTGCCAGAGCTGGTGAGCATGGTAGGGGATTTGCAGTGGTGGCTGACGAAGTCCGTAAGTTGGCTGAAAAGGTAAAAGATGCTGCCCAGGATATAAATTCAAGTATAAAAGTTATGATTAAGAATGTGAATGAAACAAAAGAAGAAACTGAACAGATTTACGAAAATGTAACTAATGCTAAAGAGACGGTTGCAGATACAGCGAGTAAATTTAACCTTTTTATCCAGGATTTTGAGAGGATTGGAGAAAAGCTTATATCTATGGCCTCTGCAATAGAGGAGCTGTCTTCAACGAATGAAAATATAAATAACAGTATTGGGGAAGTCGGCCATTTAAGTGAAGAAACATTGAAAAATGCCAGGAATTCCACAGAGTATTCGATTATACTTAATGATCAAACACAAAATATGCAGGAATTAGTCACAAGGTTTAAAACTGGTTCTGGAATGTTTGAAGAGGTATTGGGAAAAGTTGACTCCTTCCGGAATGAGGTTACAAATGCCATAAAAAATCTTGCAAATAAGGGTATTAATGTTTTTGATAAAAATTATAAAAAGATTCCGAATACAAACCCTCAAAAATATAAAACAGATTATGATAAATACTTTGAAACCGACATTCAATATATATACGATAGATTTATGAGTGAGTTACCAGGTTCCATATTTGCCCTTGCCGTTGATACAAATGGATATGCCCCCACCCATTGCAGTAAATACTCCAAAAAACCTACAGGGGATTATCAGACTGATTTGATTTATAGCAGAGATAAGAGGATATTTAATGATAGTACAGGTATTAAAGCAGCTAAGAATGAAAAGAAATTCTTATTACAGATCTATCTCAGGGACACCGGAGAGATAATAGCAGACCTTTCAATGCCTATTTATGTCAATGATAAGCATTGGGGGGCAGTAAGGGTGGGATTGACGCCTGAAATGTTTTTAGATAAAAAGAATTAATCAATAGATACACGATAAATTAAAAAGTCCCCTAATTAATTGGGGACTTTTTTATAACCTATTTTAAAAAATCTTGTTTTTTTCAGCTAAAATTATAAATTAGCAAAGCCAGGAGGTAGAGTGGTGAAGAATGTGAAATTGTCGATTTCAGGAATGACATGTGCTGCATGCTCCGGAAGGATAGAAAAAAAACTCAAAAGAACTGATGGAGTTTTAAATGTCAGTGTAAACCTTCCTTTGCAAACGGGGGAAGTAGTATTTGATGAAACGAAAATTCAGCTTGATAAAATTATAAAAATTATTGAAGATCTTGGTTACGGCGCTAAACTTTTTAACAAAAATCTCAATGAAGAAAGCTTTGAAAAGTGGATTTTAATAAAAATTATTGTGGGTTTTATTTTTAGTACACCTCTCTTTCTTGGAATGATTTTTCACCTATTACATATAAGTTCTGCTGAATTTCTTATGAACCCATATGTTCAATTGATACTTGCTACACCAGTGCAGTTTTATTGTGGTTTTCAATTTTATAAAGGTGCATATCACAACTTAAAAACTGGTGGAGCCAATATGGATCTTCTGGTGGCGCTTGGTACGAGTACAGCCTATATATTTAGTGTATTTAATATCTTTAAAGGTGGGGATCTATATTTTGAAACATCTGCCATACTGATAACACTCGTTTTATTCGGTAAGTATATGGAAGCAAAAGCCACCGGAAAGGCATCTGATGCAATAAAGAAGTTGATTGATTATGCTCCTAAAAAAGCTAAAGTTATAAAAGATGGTATTATTTATGAAATTGATATAAAGGATATTAAAGTGGGTGATTTATTGTTGGTGGGTAGTGGTGATAAAGTCCCGGTTGATGGTGAGATCGTTGAGGGTAAAGGATTGATTGATGAGTCTATGATTACTGGTGAATCTCTTCCTATAGATAAAACAGTAGGGGATAGGGTAATAGGTGGCACGATAAATAAACATTATATTTTTAAAATGATTGCCTCCACCACTTCTGAAGGGACAATATTAAGCCAGATAATCAGATTAATAGAAAATGTGCAGACTTCAAAAGCACCTATACAGCGCTTTGCCGATAAGGTGTCAAATATTTTCGTTCCTTCTGTTGTGGGGGTATCTATTTTAACATTTTTGGGATGGTATACCTATTCACACAATTTGAGTACTGCTCTGATAAATGCTGTGGCGGTTCTTGTAATCTCCTGCCCATGTGCTCTGGGACTTGCTACACCCACATCTATAATGGTATCAAGCGGTGTAAGTGCAAAAAAAGGGATTCTTTTTAAAGATGCAGCTGCCATTGAAAATATAAACAAGATTAAGGCGATAATTTTTGATAAGACCGGTACTATCACTACAGGGAAAATATATGTTAAAAAATTTCAAAGTACAGGTGTTTTAGATGAAAATCTCTTATTTTCTCTGGTAAAAAAAGTAGAATCGCATTCATCCCATCCTCTGGCTTCAGCTATTGTTGAATATATTTCGAATAAATCAAGCTTATTAATGGATGATATTGATGTTTTAGATATAGAGGAAAAGAGTGGATCTGGTATGAGGGGATATTGGTTTGGAAAAGAGCTTTTTGTGGGTAAACCTTACACTCCGATTGAAGAGGAGCCTGGTAGTATCGTGGCGATTTATATAGAAGGTAGACTTGAAGGATACTTTCTTTTGCAGGATCAATTAAAAGATGATGCAGCAGATGTGGTTGGTAGATTTATGAAAGATGGTGTGGAAGTATTTCTGCTAACGGGAGATAATAGAAAAACTGCCGATTTTTTTGCGGAAAAGATAGGTCTTGATAGAAATAACGTCATAAGCGAAGTGCTACCTTCAGAAAAAGCTGAATATGTAAGTAAAATAAGAGAGAAAAAAGAATTTGTGGCGATGGTAGGTGATGGAATAAACGATGCTCCAGCACTTGCTACAGCGGATATAGCTATAGCAATGGGTAATGGGACAGATATTGCTATAGAATCTGCATCTGTGGTGGTAATGAGAGGTGACTTAGGAGCAGTTTATAATGCATTTAAAATAGGGGAATATACCTTAAAAAATATTAAGCAAAATCTATTCTGGGCATTGTTTTATAATAGTTTGGGTATTCCTCTTGCTGCTTTTGGGTTCTTAAATCCCATAATAGCAGGTACCGCAATGGCTTTTAGCTCTGTTTCTGTTGTTTCCAATGCCTTAAGGTTGCGAAAAATGAAGCTAATATATTAAAAAAAGGGGTGTAAAATGAAAAAAGTATTGAAAGTTACAGGAATGACATGCCATCATTGTAAAATGGCAGTGGAAAAAGAGGTGGGAAATGTTGATGGAGTAATATCCGTTGTGGCATTTCCAAAAGAGAATATGGTGGAAGTTGAATTCGACGAAACAAAAGCTGATTTAGAAAAGATAAAAGAGGCTATCGACGAAGCAGGGTATGAAGTGGTAGAGTAGTATTATTATAATATCAGGGGGAGGGTTTTATTTTTTTAAATTTTATTGTATTTAGCTAATAATTATATCATCTTTAAAATTTTTTGTATTTTTATTGTAAAATTTGAAAATCCTCAAAATTACTGAGGAAATGGTAATATTTAAAAACTAGGTTAAAATCCATACCTGAGAATAAAATATCTGTGAATTTTTTATCTTTTGTTTCAACAGTCTTTGGTTCTTTTACCTCAATTTCATTAAAGATATCAAAATCGTCTGCAAATGATATAGTTACAAAAAATAATAAAAATATTGGCAAAAAGTATTTCATCATACTTATACTCCTTTGGTAATTTTTTCTGTTGTTTCTTTGAGCCTTATACTCATTACCTTAGAAAGATTCATAAAGAATTTTGCTGTAATGTTGGGTAAAAATTTTCTAATCCTTTCCAGTGATTCCCAGTCAAATTCTAATGTAAGACAATTTGTTTTTGCTATGACATTTGCTGTTCTCTCAATATCTCCACAAAGGGCAATTTCACCAAAAAACTGTCCATCTTCAAAAGTTGTTATTTTTATACTCTCGCCATTTTCTATGTTTCTAAAAACATCTGCTTTTCCATCAAGTAATAGATAAAAAGTTCTTTCTTTATCCCCCTGTCTTATAATATATTCCCCTTCTTTAAATTCTTTCATTTTCGATGACAATACAAGCTTTTTTATCTGCCATTTTTTCATCCCTTCAAAAAGGACTGAATTGAAAACACTTTGTTTCAACTTGATGTTTAGCATATCCCAAAGGGTAATTAATCTTGTTTTTGATAAAAGCAGAGGTGTTATTATTAGATCTGCTAAAAGTGCAATTACCATGACCATTGCACTTAGCCACCCAAAATGTATTACGGGTAAAAAATTCGATAAAACAAGTACACTAAAACCAAGTGTTAAAGCTATAGAAGTTGATACAACTGCTCTAACCTCACTATGCATTGTTTCTTGAATTGCTAAATCTTGATCATTCATTCTTTTTAGTTCTGAATTATATCTAACCATCAAATGGATAGTATCATCGACTGCTATGCCTATAGATATGGCTGCTATCATTGCTGTTCCTACATTTAGATCTATGCCGAGGTATCCCATTGTGCCAAAAGCAAAAAATATAGGTATGATATTTGGGATAAGACTTAGTAACCCAGCTTTTAAATTTAAAAACAATATAGACATGATAAAAAATATTATAAAAAGTATTAGAGTGATAGACCATGGCTGTCCTATGGCAATTGTGTCTGCCGCAGCGTTAACAAGTACATTTTCACCTGTAAACTTGATTTTTAGTGAAGAGTCTACGTTGTTTTTTATATAATTCTGAACTTCTTGAATAGCATTTTTAAGTTCATAAGATGAAGTTAAATTATGTTTGACGATAATATTAGCTTTACTAAAATCTGCGTTTACGTTGTTTTCAATATCTTTTCTATGAAACAGAAGATAATATTGAGCGATAAGTTCTTTGCTTTCTGGAATTACATAAAACTTTTTATTACCTTCATTCATCTCCTGGTTCACTAATGCAATAAAATCACTTATACCTATAGACTTAGAAAAATATTTAGTTTCATTTAGGTGGTTTACTATTTTGTATATTTCTTTGAGGTAATGTGGATTTTTAAATGCACCAGGTTTACCAGCATCAACAACTATGTAAAAATTTTGTGCCCCAGCCAAATGTTCTTTTACTATATCTGATCTAAGTCTAATCTCTGAGGTTTTTTTAAAATAGCTTATGGTATCGTTATTAATCCTTAAAAAATTCATCCCAAAACCTATTGCTACTGTGATTACAACTACAACTCCAAAAACAAAACCTCTGTTAAAATATATAATTTTTAATGCAAGATTAGCTATTTTTTGAAATATATTTGAATCTGATCTATCAGAATGAGTTGGAGCTTCCAATGGTCCCCTTAATCTTAACATTGCCGGTGTATAAAAAACTGTTATTATGAAGTTTGCTATTAAACCAAATGTCGTTACTATACCAAATTGTTTTAAAACTGTAATATCATTTGTTATTATTGATGAGAATCCAGCAATAGTAGTAAAAGCTGTAAGAAATATAGCGATCCCCATCTTATTTGCCATAAATTCTATTGCAAAATGCCTATCTTGTTTATGTTCAAGTCCTTCAAAGTATTCTGAGATCATATGTATGTCTTCTGTTGAACCAATAACTATAACAAGAGCTGGAATGATAACTGTGATTATATTTATAGGTATACCAATCAAACCCATAAAACCAAATGTCCAAACCACGCTTAAACCAGCCGTTACTAAGGGTGATAAAGCTCCATAAAGAGATCGTAGACTTATAATCACTACTATAAATAATACTAAAACTGCTAATGGTACGAGTTTTATTTGATCTTTAATAATATATTCCACCAAACTTTTCTTGAAATAAGGACCACCTATCTGAAAATACTCTTCGATTACACCATTTAGTGGTTTAAGATAGGATTCTATTTCTTTAGATACAATTGTGTCATAACTTTTAATTTCTGGGTGTTTTTCTATGATGATGTTTATGGCCATTGCAGTGCCATCTTTGTTTATAAGATTGCTGTTCAGTATAGGATTTTCAATTGCATCCCGCTTGGCTTGCAATATTTCTTCTTTTGAAGGGAGGTTAAAAGGGTCCAAGAAATCCTCAGTAATAAGTCCCCCATCCCTCCACTTTATATTTTTTTGATTATATACAGTTTCGATTTTAGAAATATATTTATATTTTTCAAGCTTTTCTAAAACTTTTGATATTGCATTGATTTTATCTTCACTGAAAAGATTTTTATCTTTTAAAAAAATTATCATCCTGTTGTCTGATCCGAATTCTTTTATTATTTTTTCGTAATAAGTTTTTTCTGGATCCCCTTTAATCATGAATCCATCTGATGAAGGGTCTATGACAACTTTTGGAATCTGAGAAGCAAAGAGCAAAGTGATTATAAAAATGACTATTAATACAGCTATGTAATTATTTTTGGCAAATATCAGAAGTTTTTTCATCTTTTGCCTACTTTAGCTCAGTATGTAATCCTTTCAAAATAAATCTTTCTGTAAAACTTTCTTCATCAATGTTTGTTGAGGCATCTATTTTAATAGTTTTTATAAGAGTCTTATGTTTTTCTTTAAAGTTATTCATTATAGTTTTTTCTGCCCTCCAGATAGTTCCTCCGATATTTTTAAAATCAGATGACATCTGAGTTTTAATTAGTTCTCCCTTTCTATCATAAAATTCTATTTGAACAGTAACATATACATCTTTTGAAACCCATAAGATTCTTTTTGAATAGGCGGTATCTTTTGAATAATTTGCAACTGGAGTTGCCTCAATTACCCAACAGTCTTTACCTTGTTTATTCTCTTCTCTTAATATTGTATAGTTAAAATTATTAATATCTTCACTAGTCATATCTTCGTATGTGAAATCAGTACCCATAAAGTAGTTTTTCTTGCTCCCTTTTGCAATTCTTTGCATTTTTCCTAAATTGGGCATGTAAAGCCATTGATCATCATCTCTGTCTTTTTGTTCCCAGGTGAGTAGGGCTGTTCCTTTTATATCAGCTGGAGAAAGAAAAGTAACAATTGCTTTATGCAAATCGTTGCCAACTTCTTTAACTTTGCGTATAACCTGCCTTACTTCTTTACTTTCATCAGAATTGACCAAAACCATTTGCTCATAAGAGTATTCATTTTTTGTTTTTTGTCTGTCTTTCTGCGTTTGCATAATATCTTTTCCTGTGGTTGCATATAGCTCGAGGGAAAGAAAAAAAGATATGATTATCACTAAAGAAGCTTTTAATATTTTTGACATTAAGTCCTCCTTGTAAGGTGATTTTAAGTTTCTTTAATTAACTATAAATAAAAGTTAAGAAATAAAAGTTTTTTTATTTAAATTTGAAATATTTTTTATGCTCTAAAAAGAGAATTTTTTAATTATTCTTTAAGATGCTTAAGATTTCATACACAGCATAAAGTAGGTTTTCAGTTATTATGTCTGGTTGGATGGGATTATTTTGATTGGATAAAATCTCACCTTTTCCATAACCTGTTCTTACAAGTATCTTTTTTGCACCTATCTTTTCTCCAAGTTCCACATCAGTCCATTTGTCTCCAACGACAAACATTCGATTTTTATCGATCTGAAAATCTCTAAAAGCCTGTTTTATCAGTCCATCTTTTGGCTTTCTGCAATCACAATCTATCCCATATAATGGATGTTTGGCTTTAGGATAGTGGGGGCAGTAATAGATTCCATCTAAAATTGCACCTTTATTGTTTAAGTCATTAGCCATTTTTTTGTGTATCTCTTTTACAAGGTCTTCAGAAAAATAGTTCCTTGCTATTCCCCCCTGGTTGGTTACAATGATTGCTAATATGTTGTGGATATTCAAAAGTCTTATCGCCTGGGGTACAAAATCGAAGATTCTAAAGCTATCAATATGATTGATGTAGCCTGCCTCTTCATTTATAGTGCCGTCTCTATCAATAAATACTACCGATCTTTCCATTTTCATTCTCCAAAACTCTTTTAAATCTTTTGTTTAATGTAAACCATTGTTCTGGGTATTTCCTTATAATGTCTTCATAAATTTGATTTATCTGGTACGCCAATTTTTCTGCCGCTGCCACCTGATCCAATGTTTCGGCAGGTTCAATCGGTGGGTATATCTTGATGGTATATTTATCATCTTCCCTTATGAGAAAACCGATAAGTATCACTGCACCGATTTTTGATGCATAAATAGGTAGTCCTTTTACAAAGGTGGTTTTTATACCAAAAAAATCTATAAAAAAACAGTTTTTTTCCAGTCCACCCTGATCAAGTAAAGCCCCCACCGGGATCCCTTTTTTGAAAAATCTCTGAATGCTTACAATTGCGTTTGAATGGGAAATAAAATGTATATTTTCCCTAGTTCTCAGTCTGTGGAGGATGTCATCTATCTTTTTGCTCCTAGTGGATTTTCCAACAATCGCTATTTTACCTTTTGTGATTGATGAATATACTGCTGGCAAAAACTCCCATGAGCCTATATGGCCTGTTATCAAAAAGATAGGTTTACCTTTTTCTAATGCTTCTTTTAGATACGTTAGATCGTTTAATCTGATATTTTTAGCAATAAATGATTCATCTATTCTGTTGGTATAAAATATCTCCATCATAGATTTAAAGCTATTTTTAAAACTTTCCTTCAGAATCTTTTCATTGAAATTTTCCCCCAATGCTATTCTAAGATTTTTTCTGGCAATTCTTCTTCTTCCGGGTAGAAGGTAATATATAGTTATGCCTAAAAAACTTCCGATCGTATGGAGAGTTTTAAGATTGCATCTGGTTAATAAAAAAACTATTATTTTAATCAATAGCATCTCTTATCTCCTCAATTATCGGTTTTAGTTTTTCTCTTGAAGAGAAGTCAAGTGCTTTGAAAAAATTTTCAAAATCAGCATTATTGTATTGGGATTTTAGATAGTCAATAAGTTCTTTCTTGTTTTCTATTACTTTTACGACATTGTATTTTAATGCAAGGGTAAAGATTTCTTGAAAGTTTTGCATATGAGGCCCTATGGCAATAACTTTCTTAAATTGAAGAGCTTCAAAAATATTATGACCACCTATATTAACAATCGAACCACCAACAAAGATTTTTAAAGATAGAGAATACAAATACTCAAGTGAGCCAAATCTATCCACTATTACGGCATCTACATCAGAGTTGTATTTTGTAAGGGTACATATTTTTAAGCCTTTTTTGGTGCATAAATCTTTTACTGAGTCTATCCTGTTTAGATGTCTTGGGGCTATTATTAGTTGGTCGAATATATCTAAATCGATGATATCCAGAAATGCATCAATTACCAGTTCCTCTTCACCCTCATGGGTACTTGCAGCCACTAATATTCTTTTGTTTGGAGGTATTATCCCAAGATCTTGGGGGCGGGAAAAGTTCAAAAATTTGATGTTTCCTAACGTTACCAGTTTATATTCTGAGTTTAAAAGCTCTTTAAATTTATCAGTGTCTTCAGGACTTTTAGTGAAGATTTTTGTAAATTTGTTTAGTAATGGCTTAAAGATAAATTTTAGCATTTTATATCTTTTGAAACTTCTATCGGAAATCCTACCATTTATCAATATTAAGGGGATTTTTTTGTGTACCGTATTAATAAGGTTTGGCCATATCTCTGTGTCAACTATTATAAATAATTTACATTGTAAAATGTCCAGTAGGTATGAAATAGCCCATCTATTCTCTATAGGTAGAAGAATGGATAGATCAGGTTGAAGTTCCTCTATAGCTATTCTTTTTCCCGTAGCTGTGGTGGTGGAGATTATGATCGAAAGATCCGGAAATTCTCTTCTTATGGTAGTATATAGAGTCTTTATGCTTCTAACTTCACCTACGCTTGCACAATGAATCCATATCGATTTTTTTATGGTTTTATCTATTTTGATAAAACCAATGCGCTCAAAATAGTCTTTATATTCCCCTTTTCTGTAAGCTATTATATACCCTAATGGGATGATTATCGGAATTAGTAATAGTAAAATTACATTATAAATAAAACTTAGCATACTTTTCTGTCATCTCTAACATTATTTTTCTTAATGATTCAGTCTCTTTTTTTATCTCATCTTTTTTTATATCGGGATTTGGTATTATTGGATCACCAAGGAAAATTTTTATATTGGCAAAAGGTAGAGGAAAGGTAAATCTATCCCAGCTTTTAAACATTTTATACCTATTTATGTAGACTATTACAGGAATTATTGGACAATTGAATCTCCTTGAAATGTATATTGCACCATTTTTGACAGAAAAGCGTGGTCCTTTTGGGCCATCTACAGTCACCACTATGTCATACCCATTTTTAATGTACTTTTCTGCCTCAATTATAGCTATGGCACCAGCCTTTGAGGATGATCCCCTTACGGACGCAAAACCGAAGTGCTTTATTACTGATGCGGCAAGCTCACCATCCCTGCTGCGGGAAACTATTCCACACGATTTTGAGTAGTGTGCCATAGGATAAAAAAGCGCCAGCTGGCCGTGCCATATAGCAAATACGACGCGCTTACCGCTGGCTTTTAATTCCTGATATCTGTCTAGACCAATTACCTCATATTTTATAGTCTTTAATATCAACTTTGTTATTAAAACAAATATGTACACCAATAAACTTTTCATTATTGAATTGCTTTTTTAACAATTTCTCCTATTATAATCACTTCAGATTCTTCAAGATATGGATTTATTGGTAAGGAAAAAACTGTCTTTGCAAGCTTTTCACTCACAGGAAAATCCCCTTCTACATAACCTAAATATTTGAAGGCATTCTGGAGATGTAGAGGAACGGGGTAATAGATTGCTGATGCAATCTCAGCCTGCTTCAAAGCTTCGATTGCTTTATCTCTTTTATCGCTTGTGATGGTGTACTGGTGAAATACGTTTATCCCGTTTGCTGTCTCTTTCTGATAACCCACACAGTTTCCAATTGTTTTCTGGTAAAGTTTTGCTACAGATCTTCTTTCATTGTTAAACCTGTCTATATATTTCAATTTTACTTTGAGAATAGCAGCTTGCATATCATCCAGTCTTGAGTTGAATCCAATCATCTCATGGTAGTATCTTACGTAAGATCCATGATTTCTTAGGGCTAAAACAGTCTTGTAAATATTTTCATCATTTGTGGTAATCATTCCACCGTCACCATAACATCCGAGATTCTTGCTTGGGAAAAAGCTGAAACACCCCACGTCCCCTATGTTACCTGTTTTTACTCCTCTGTATGTGGCACCGAATGACTGGGCACAATCTTCAACGATTTTAAGATTATATTTTTTTGCTATTTCCTTAATTTTATCCATATTACATGGATTACCAAAAAGGTGTACTGGAATTATTGCCTTTGTCCTATCTGTGATTTTTGATTCTATCTGATTTACGTCTATATTCATAGTTTCTTCGTCCACATCCACAAATACAGGTTTGCCACCGCAGTAAACTATAGATTCGGCTGTGGCTATAAAGGTAAATGGAGTAGTAATCACTTCATCACCATCTTTAATACCTATCGCTTTTAGTGCAAGATGTAGGGCATCTGTGCCACTTGCAACACCTATGGCATATTTACATCCGAGGTATTTGGCAGCACTTTCTTCAAACTCTTTTACATTTGGGCCCAGAATAAATTGGGTGGCATTCAGGCTTTTATCTATCTCTTTTTTAATTTCATCACCTATATCTGCCAATTCTCTTTTTATATCTAACATCTGTATCATAAAATTACCTCCATAAGTTGAAATCTTAATATATTAATGAAATTAGATAAAATAAACAATATTTTTTTATTTAATCTTTATTTATAATATATTTATTGGTTTATGATAATATGAAACTCTGTTCCCTCTCCAAATTTGGAATATACTTTAATATCCCAGCCGATGTCGTGAATAATTCCACTTATGACGGCTAATCCAAGCCCTGTACCTTTGCCAATGTCTTTTGTAGTGAAGAATGGATCAAAGATCTTATCGATATGCTCAGGTTTGATTCCGGTACCGTTATCTTTGAATATGATTGTTTTTATGCCATCTTTTTCAAGGCTATCGATGGTGATGACACCATTATCTGTTATCGCATCAATGGCATTGGACATAAGATTCAGAAATACCTGGTGAATTTTTCCTTTACTTGCTTTTACTTTTATCTGCTGGGATAATCTATTTTCTAGAGTTATCTTTTTAGCTTTTAATCTACTTCCAAAGATTTTTGTGGCGAATTCTATAGACTCTCTTATATCAAATTCTTCATGCTTTTCTATACCTTGCCTTGCATAATCCAGGAGATTTTGAACGATATTTTTGGTTTCTTTACCTGCTTCTATGATGACATTTAGCATTTGCATCTCTTTTGAATTTTTATCAAATCTTCTGGCTAAAAGCTGTGAAATATTCAATATCCCAACAAGTGGGTTGTTTATTTCGTGGGCTACACCACCGGCTAAAAGCCCAAGGGCAGAAAGCTTTTCTGACTGAATAAGTTGTGCCTCAAGGTCTTTTATTTTGCTTATATCTCTTATTAATTCTACACATGCGGTAACTTCACCTTTTTCATCAAAAAGAGGTGCCCAGACTACCTCAAAGTGACCTTTTGATTCTTTTAAAAAGTTTGTTGTAGATATGCTGAAGCTACTTTTTTGTTCAAAAACTTTTTCAAACATGCAAAACTCACATTTTGAACCCTTTCCTGTGATCTCCAGAAAACATAATCCGCTTTTAATACCTGGTATCTTTCTAATTAAATAGCTATTAGCCCAGATGAGGTTGTAATTCCTATCAATTAGGGCAACCCCTTCTTCAATCGACTCAACGATTCTTTGAAATTTTTCATGCTCCAGCTGGAATAGTTTTTCGAATTTCTCTTTTTCATAAATAAATCTATTTATTGAGTTTTTTATCAAAAACAGAAGCACCAATATTATCGTCCCTAATATGAAAGCTGACAAACCTATTTTTACATCTTTATCTGTAAATCCTGTGTAGTAATATTTGAAGGGGGCATAAATAAATATCTTGTAATCTCTGTAGAAGGACGCTGAGGTTATGGCAAATTTTTCTTCGTTACTTATAATAGAAAACTGAGATTTTGATTTTACATCTTTGACTTTGTTAAAAAAATCTTTGTACTCAGAGGCATATACAATTCTATCGCTTTTGTAGGTGATGAAGATATTTTCGCTGAATAAATTTTCACTTATAATTTTTTCGAGATTTGAAAAGGCTATGTAAATTTTATCATCTCTTTTTATGTATAAACCCAGATAACCAACATCTGCAATGTTATCTATAAAAATATCTTCAGATTTTTGAAAGAAAGATTCATGGATTTCGTATTGTTCTGAAAAATTTTTCAGAATTGTTTTGTTATTACTGATAATTATCAATTTGTCTGTAATTTTTGATATATTGGTCTCATCCTGTATAGTCTTATTTAGTAATAAATTGAGATTTGCAAGCTCTTCTTCCATAGCAGTAATGAGCCTGAGTATTGATTTTTCCTGTGTTTTGAATACATAAAAGTTTAGTTTCTCGCTACTTTTTTTGTCGATATATATAAGTAGTGTAATAAGTAGAACAAGGAGTAATGATAATATCAAAAATATCTCAAATGGGTTTAGTCTCTTATATAACTGTTTGATCATCTGATACAATCTGGATATATTTCATTGGTAGATTATAATTTTAAAAATATCATTTTTCAATAGAGATTTTGTTTTCAAGATGTAACAGATCTTCTTTTGTATTAATATTTGAAAAAGATATCAACTCTGGGTCAGTACAAATAAAATATTGTTCATCAATATATTTCGTTTTAATCATCTCCAGAAAAGTCATTACTTTAGGGTTACCACTTTCTAAAAAATGTTGTAATCTGTATGCAGTATCTTTTTTATAACAAGCCAGCAATGGGTGTACTTTCCCTGATATTTCTGGTACTGAAGCGTCGTAGCCTTCAATTTTTTCCACGATTGTTTTTATTATCTCAGTTTTTAATAATGGTGCATCTACGGACCATATGAATACCTTATCGTATAGTGCATTTAAAAGAGAGGAATAGATACCCATAAGAGGTGTTTGTATCTTTTGACTGAAATCTTCAACTTTCTTTAAACCTATTAAATCTGGATATTTTGAAATATCTTTTGTCACCAACATGACATCATTGGTGATCCGTGAGGCTTTTTCAAAGCATAGCTTATAGAAAGGTTGACCGTAGATGGTGGCAAGTGATTTGTCACTACCAAATCTTCTGGACATTCCTCCTGCCAATATGGCTATACTGAAATTTTGCATAAGATTTAAAAGGCGGGGTTACCCGCCATGTTAATTCTTATAACTTCGAAAAGTCAAGGGTGGCAAAATAATCATCTATTGTTTCAGCTCTTCTGATCTGTTCAACCGTTCCATCTTCTCTTAATAGAAGCTCTGCTGATCTAAGCTTACCGTTGTAGTTAAATCCCATTGCGTATCCATGGGCGCCTGTATCGTGAATTACGACAATATCCCCAATTTCTATTTCCGGCAAATTCCTATCTATTGCGAATTTATCATTGTTTTCACAGAGGGAACCAACGACATCGTAAACTTTGTCATGCTTTGCATTCTCTTTACCCATGATGGTTATATGATGGTATGCGCCATACATGCCGGGTCTCATAAGGTTTGCCATGCAGGCATCTACACCTATATAATTTTTGTAGATATTTTTTCTGTGAATTGCTTTTGTTACTAGATAGCCATAAGGTCCTGTGATCATTCTGCCATTTTCCATATATAGCTTTAGATCTTCCATTCCAGAACCTTTTAACATTGTTTCAAAAAGAACTTTTATGCCGCTTGAAACGTACTGTAAATCAACAGCTTTCTGACCGGGACGATATGGAATCCCTATGCCACCACCCATATTTATGAATTCGAATTTAATTCCGAGTTCTCTGTTAATCTCGAGTACCAGCTCCAGAAGCATCCTTACAGTTTCGATAAAATAATCAGGATTTAGCTCATTTGATGCCACCATCGTATGTAGACCAAATCTCTTAACACCTTTTTCTTTGATAATTTTATATCCTTCAAAAAGCTGTGCTTTTGTAAAGCCATATTTTGCCTCTTCAGGTTTTCCTATTATTGCATTTCCTTCTCTTAAAGGGCCGGGGTTGTATCTAAAGCAGAGAAGCTCCGGTAGTTTCCCAAGGGTATTTTCAAGATAGCTGATATGTGTAATATCATCCAGATTGATAATAGCTCCAAGTTCATATGCTTTTTTATACTCATGGGCTGGGGTCTCATTTGAGGTAAACATGATCTCTTCCCCAACGATACCAACCTTTTCCGATAAAACAAGCTCTGGTAGTGAACTACAGTCTGCTCCAAATCCTTCCTCTTTCAATATCTTTAATATATACGGATTTGGGCATGCCTTTACAGCAAAGAATTCTTTGAAACCTTTATTCCAGGAGAAGGCATTTTTTAATTTTCTGGCATTTTCCCTTATCCCTTTTTCATCATAGATGTGAAAAGGGGTAGGGTATTTCTCGATTATATTTTCAATCTGATCTTTTGTAAATGGCAACTTCTTTTCAGACATTCACATACTCCTTTTTTAAATTTCCGTTAAATTATCTTAGATTAAATTTTTTTTCAACAGATTTTTAAAGAATAGGTATTTAATATTTAAAAACAGGTTTTTGTAAAAAATATTTGACAAATAGTTGATTATGTATTAGATGATTCAATCCTTGCTCATAGCAGTGTAGGTCTATGGGCTAAAAAACCATAAGGAGGAAAAATGAATACCTACGAAACCGTTTTTATAGTGTCCCCTGCAATACCGCTAGATGATGCTAACGCTATCTTTGAAAAATTCAAAGATCTGATCTCCGCAAATGGTGGAGAAATATTAAATAGTGAGTACTGGGGAAAATTAAAGATGGCATACCCCATAAACAAGCATAAAGATGGGTGCTACTATCTTATCCAATACAAGGCTGACGGAAAGTTTAATAGTGAGCTTGAGACCAGATTCAAGTATGACGAAAATGTATTAAGGTTTGTGGTGGTGAAGCTTGATGGTAAGACCTACAAACTCAGGAAAAGAGATGAAATGACCAAGCCAAGAAGTAGAAGGTATGAAGAAAAACCGCAAACGGAAGTTAATGCCGATGGAGCCGTTGTGGATCAGAATGCTGAGGCTGAAGAAAATTCAACTCAGGAGAAGGCTTAAAGCTGGGAGCATATTATGGGATTTTTTAACAAAGTCATCCTCTTGGGGAATGTAACCAGGAATCCGGAAGTTAGATACATTCCAGGCAATGGAACTGCAGTTGGAAGATTTGGATTAGCTGTAAATAGAAGGTACAAATCTGGTAATGAAACAAAGGATGAGGTCTGCTATATTGACATTGTTGCTTTTTCTAAGTTGGGTGAGTTTTGTGGGGAATTTCTCACAAAAGGTCTTTCGGTTTTGGTGGAAGGGAGATTGTCTTATAGGACCTGGGAACAGGATGGTGTTAAGAAAAGCAAGCATGAGGTAGTTGCTGAAAATATTCAGCTCGTATGGAAAAAAGATCGTAGTGATGTGAACGATATTGTTGAGGGGTCATACGACTCTGCAGAAATAAACGAAGAAGATATACCATTTTAGGGGGTTATAAATGCTTAATGCAAGAAAAAAATTTCAGAAAAAGAAAAGCTGTAGATTCTGCACAGATAAGATAGAAATAGACTATAAAGATTCAGTTCTCTTGAGGCAGTTTATCACAGAAAGAGGAAAAATTCTTCCCAGAAGGCTTACAGGTACCTGCACAAAGCATCAGAGAAGACTTGCCACAGCAATCAAAACAGCAAGAATTATAGCTTTGCTTCCATTTTCCATAACAAAATAGATTTTTGGGGGGCAATAACCCCCTTTTTCTTATTATGAAAAGTATCGTTTATCTCGTTTTTTCTTATCTGCTTTACTCTTTGAATCTGTTGTATCCTCAGTTAGCGTTTTTGGTAAATCTATTTATCCCTCTGTTTTTTGTATTATTTTTTTATGATTCAGATAACACCTTATCCGACAAAAAGAAGTTCTTAATTTTTATGATATCATTTTTCATTCTGTCGATATACAGTTACAAGGTGGCAATTAATATTTTTCTAATGGCTGGAATTCCGGCTATATCTATCTATTTTAGATATATTAAAAATAAAATAAAGCTTGAACCTGTGATTTTCGCACCATTACCTGCATTTATAGTTACAGTTTTTATTTTATTGTTTGTGGGGGAGATTCGGGAGAGCTTTTACAAATATATATTAGGCAATTTAGATATAGTTATAAATTCTTTGAAAAATATTCCTAATAGTGAAGTCAATATAAATCCGGAGCAGCTAATAAAACGTAAAGAGGAATTTGCATCTATAATACTCTATATCATCCCTGCAGTAAGTTATGTATATATTTCGTTTATGACATTAATAGCCAAAAGGGCGATACTTTTTAAGCTTGGGAGGTTTTCTGAGGTGTTCAGGGTGCCTTTCCATATGGTTTGGTTACTTATATTAGGTGGCTTCACATTTTTGAGCGATAGGCTGGAGATTAAAGCAATATCTTATAATACATTCATTATATTTACATATCTTTTTTTTATACAGGGTAGTAACCTCATTTCGATAATTTTGACAAGGAAAAAATTAATCTGGCTTAGAGTAATTATTTTGATACTTCTTTTGATACATCCGTATATTATTATTGCAATAGCATTCATAGGTCTATTCGATAATTGGTTTAATTTTGCATCGGTGGCTGAAGATGATCAAAAAAACTAAAATCCCAATACTCTCGATAACTATGGCCGCCATTCTTGCCTTATCTAAACTGATTGTGGCTTTGTATACAGGGTCTATGGCTATTTTATCTTCTGCACTCGATTCTATCCTTGATATAGTTGCATCTGGAGTAAATTATTTTGCACTAAAAGCCTCGGAGGAGCCTCCAGACAAAGCACACCCCTATGGCCATGGTAAGTTTGAGTCGCTTGCTGCTTTTGTTCAGGCTCTTATTATTATGGCTACAGGTGTTTATTTGTTTTATAGGTCTATTATGGGATTAATAGATAAAAAAGATTTGACGGACCTTAATACCGGAATATACATAATGTTGTTCTCTATGTTTATGACCCTTCTTTTAACAATTTCTCTAAGATATTATGCTAAAAAATATAATTCTACAATAATACTTACCGATGCTATGCACTATGAGATAGATCTTATTACAAATACTGGTGTTTTAGTGACATTATTTTTAGTAAGATATACCGGGTTTTATCAGATAGATTTCATAGTTTCGTCTTTAATATCCGTATATATAATATATTCTGCATTTGATCTTGCCCGCGACGTCTCATCCATTTTATTGGATAGAGAGATGTCTGAGGAAGATCAAACAAAAATTAGAGATATACTTAAAGATTATGATAACAGCTTTGTAGATTATCATAAAATGAGGACAAGAAGTTCTGGAAAAACAAAGTTTGTGGATATGCATATAACCTTGTGTAAAAATATGAGTTTAAATGATGCTCATCATATTGCTGACTTTATAGAAAAGGATTTAAAGGAGAAGATATCTGATCTTGATGTAATTATCCATATAGACCCATGTGAAATTGGAAATTGCCCGGGTCAGGAAAATTGCGAAAGGTTTATCGATGTTATCAAAACAAAAAAAATAGATAATTAACATTATCACTTGACTTTTTAATTATTATGATATAAAAGAATGAAATAACATAGTTAATTAGGTAATATGAAAGCTAAAGATATAATGTCACCATTTAATGGAATAGCATTAGATCCGGAAATGTGGTTAAAGGAAGCAGTGGAGTTTATGAACTTTTATTGGAAGAATGATGGAACGGTTGGTGTGAAAGGGATGCTGGTGATGAGTGGAGATAAAGTTGTGGGAACTCTTTCTATGGAAGATGTTTTAAGATCAGTTATACTTTTTATATAAACCCTCTTTTGAGTGATTTTACATGGGAGGGGATGCTTTTGAATATGGCTTCCAGAATGTGTAATAAAAAAGTCAAAGATATAATGAATAAAAATTTAATATTTGCGGAACCAGATGACTCTTTAATGGAATGTGCTGAAAAGCTTGTAAAATATAATTTGCAGAGACTACCTGTGGTTGAAAAAGGAAAAGTTGTAGGAATTATTTTAATCAGGGATTTGTATAATGTTGTGATAAATAATATTTTGGGGTGATTGAATGGAAATACAGACGGATGTGGTGATAAATATTAAGTTTTGGGCAGCAACAGCCATATTAATTATTACATACATAATAATAATTTCAGAAAAGATCAATAAAACGATAGTATCAATTTTTGGTGCAAGTTTGATGATAATACTACATCTTGTAGACCAAAAAGAGGCTTTTTATTTTGAAGAGCTTGGAGTTGACTGGAATGTGATTTTTCTTCTGATTTCTATGATGATAATAATAAATATTATGAAGCCTACAGGTTTTTTTGAATATATTGCCATAAAAAGTGCTAAGTTTGGTAAGGGTGATCCAATTAAAATTATGTTAATTTTTGCTGTGGTTACGTCTGTACTGAGTGCTTTTCTGGATAATGTTACCACAGTGTTATTGATTGCACCTGTATCACTTTTAATTGCTAATGCATTAGAGATTTCACCAATACCTTTTCTTATTGTGGAGGCCCTCTCTTCTAACATAGGTGGTACAGCTACTCTCATAGGTGACCCACCTAATATCATGATAGGGTCAAAGGCTAAATTGAGTTTTGTGGATTTCTTGATACACCTTACTCCTGTTGTGTTGATAACTATGATCATCTTTCTTTTTATATTAAAGTTTGTATTTAAAGAAAAATTGAAGATAAGTGATGAGAAAAAACAGAGAATTTTATCTATGGATGAGAGCAAAGCGATAAAAGATCCTGTACTACTTAGTAAATCGTTATTTGTTCTTGGGCTTGTACTGTTAGGGTTTGTAATACATGGTATCTTGCATTATGAACCTGCCACTATAGCATTATTTGGAGCAGGATTACTTTTATTATTAGCTGGGATTCACGATCCTCAACATATTTTTAGTGAGATTGAATGGTCTACCATATTCTTTTTCATTGGGCTCTTTATTATCATTGGTGGTGTTGTGAAAGTTGGACTTATAAAATTAATATCTATCAAAATACTCGAAATTACTCAGGGAAATCTTATGGCAACGAGCATGTTAATCATTTGGTTTTCGGCTTTTGCCTCTGCATTTATTGACAATATCCCTTATGTGGCCACAATGAATCCATTGATCATAAATATGGCTGCCCAATTATGGCCAGATGAAAAAGGGGTCGCCCTATTGCACCATCCAGAACTTTTACCTTTATGGTGGTCCCTTGCATTAGGAGCATGTCTTGGGGGAAACGGCACTATGATAGGTGCTTCAGCCAATGTCATAGTTGTGGGTATCGCCAACAAGGCTGGAGAGAAGATTACATTCTTGAAATTTTTAAAATATGGCATGCCCACGATGTTATTGACGGTTATTGTATCTTCAATTTATATTTATGTAAGATACTATTTGTTAAAATAAGAATTAGTTAAATTTATTTAGGTTTCAGAAGGGTTGATTTTATTATAAGCTGGTTAAAATAAAATTAAAAAATATTTCATATGTGAAATTTTCTGAGTGTTACTACTTTTTAGCAATAGGTTACATTAGATCTAACTTTTAATAAATATCTTGACATGTTAATTTAATCATTATATACAATATAAAACATTGTTTGAAGGTGTAGAAATGAGATTTTTTGCTACATTAGTTATACTTCTTGGATACTGGTTTTTACTCTCAGGAGAGTTTACACCTATTCTGATTGTTCTGGCAATAATTTCAAGCATTATCGTTTCTTCTCTAACCAAAGATCTTTTTTTCCCGGAAAAGGTAAATATAAAACTTATTTTCAAAATATTTTTATATGTTCCTTGGTTATTTTGGCAGATAGTCCTTGCTAATATTGAGGTGTTTAAGATATTGATAAAGCCAAAACTTGATATAGACCCCAGTATGGTGGAATTTGAGCCGATGGTCAAGTCGGATATCGGTATTACTTTACTTGCTAATTCTATCACACTGACACCTGGTACAGTTACAATATTTGCAGATAGGGATCATTTTTTTGTTCATGCGCTTGGACCTCAATTTGCCGAGGGATTAAGTGGTGGTGAGATGGAGAAAAAGATTTTGGAAATTGAAAAATATCTATAGTGTTGAAAATTAGCATGGTTATAATTTTGTTGGCATCATTTTTTAGTTTGTACAGGCTGATAAAAGGTCCTACTTTTTTTGATAGGGTATTGACCGTAAATCTTATAGGAACAAAAGTGGTTGTTTTACTTGTACTTATAGACTTTCTATACGATAGGCCTGAGTTTGTGGATATTTCTCTTGCTTATGTTTTGATAAATTTTGTTGGTACAATCGCCATTTTAAAGCTAAAGGAGAAAGGGAGGCTGGATTGATAGTTGTTACAGGTGTATTGTTGATAACTGGGTCGATTTTGATATTCATTTCATCATTAGGACTCATTAGGATGCCTGTTTTTTATACAAGGATACATGCAGCAGGTAAGACAGATACTCTTGGTCAGATTTTAATACTTCTTGGTCTTATTTTGTATAAGGGGTTTTCTCTTATCTCTGTTAAACTTTTGTTTATATTGGCTTTTGTATTCATAGCAAATCCTACAGCAACTCATGCCCTTGCCCAGGCTGCTTATCGTATGGGAGTACCATGGTGGAGAAAAAAGTATGACAGTGATAATTGATATACTTTTTTTGACATTTCTAATTATTTCGGCATTTTTATCTGTTTATTTTAAGGATTTACTGAATTCTACGATTTCCTTAAGTGCTTATTCCTTTTTTGTTGCAGTTTTGTGGACTACTTTGAATGCCGTGGATGTTGCCTTTACAGAGGTTGCCGTTGGTGCTGGAGTAAGTACAGTACTGCTCCTGGCGGTTTTATCTAAAATCGATAGAGTGGAAAAAAATCAGATTACTAAAGATAGAAAGATAATTGCTTTAACAGTTATATTTATCACGGGATATCTTTTACTACTCGCCACACAGGATATGCCAAATTTCGGGGATCCAGGCTGGGTGACAAACAGATATCTTATACCAGATTATATTGAAAGGACTTTTAGGGAAACGGGGGCACCTAATATTGTTACAGCAATTTTAGGTAGCTACAGAGGATATGATACAAATGGTGAAACAACGGTAATTTTCATAGCAGGACTTTGTGTATATATGATCTTGGGGAGAGAGTCGAAATGAAAAGACATATCGTTTTGGTGATGGCCACCAGGATTATGGTTCCATTTATACTTATCTTTTCTTTGTATGTCCTTGCTCATGGGGAGATAAGTCCTGGAGGAGGTTTTCAGGGAGGAGTAATTTTTGCCGCCGGATGGATTCTGTATTCCATGGTTTTTGGAAAGGAAGAGTTTTATAGGAGAATAAGCAGAAATATGCTTTTGGCATTTACTGCAATCGGTGTGATGATATACACATTGGTGGGGTATGTTTCGATGTTTAATGGGGGAACATATCTTGAGTATGCAAAACTGCCTGGGTTGGATATGAAAACAGGTAATTCCATCGGATTACTTTTAATAGAAATAGGTGTTTTCATAACGGTTTTTAGTGTTATGTTGTTACTCTTCTTTGAAGTGGGAAAAAAAGATGGTTGATATTATCAATTTTATTGTGGGCAAATACAACTACATTATTGCTATTATCCTGATGTTGATAGGTCTTTATACTACGATTGTAAATGGCAATCTTTTCAAAAAAGTTGTGGGTCTTAATATATTGTCAACCTCTATAATTCTATTTTACATATCTATATCCAAGGTCAAAGATGGATCTGCTCCGATATACTCTGAAAATGTTATTAGATATGACAATCCGTTACCACATGTTTTGATGCTTACTGCTATAGTTGTGGGGGTTGCCGTTACAGCGGTTGCTCTTTCTATCATTATTAAAATCAACGAATTTTATGGTACTGTTGAAGAGGATGAAATTGTAAATTATAATCAGAGATCTGTAAAGGATAGAGAAGAAAATGAGTTTTAATTACAATCTCAATCTTCCGGCGCTTGTCATTGTGGTACCCTTAGTAAGCTCAATGATAATGGTATTGGTGGGAATTTTCAATAGAAAGCTGGTTTCATATATTTTTCAATTGGTGGCGATTTTGACTGCTATTTTTTCATATCACCTGATTCTGAAAGTTTATAATGAGGGGGCAATTAGATATTTTTTTGGTAATTGGGCTGCACCTATTGGTATTGAATACCATGTCGATATGTTTAATGCTTTTTGTATATTGGTTTTGTCTTTAATCTTTGCAGTTATGAGTTTTTATTTTCCTAAAGTTGTGATAAAGGAGATACCAAAAGAGAAATCTCACATCTTCTATGCCGTCACCACTTTGTTTATGACTGGTCTTTTGGGGATAACGATAACAGGGGACCTCTTTAACATATACGTTTTTATGGAGATAGCTTCCATTACCGCCTATGCTCTAATTGCAATCGGTGGGAAAAAAGAGTCTTACGTGTCAAGCTTCAATTATTTAGTCTTAGGTACGATCGGTGCCTCATTTGTGGTATTGGGGATAGGTTATCTTTATATGGCCACAGGTACCTTGAATCTGCTTGATATGCAGCAGAGACTTGTACCTATGTATGATTCGAAAATTGTTATGGTTGGTGCTGCTTTTATTTTTGTTGGATTGAGTATGAAGATGGCTCTTTTTCCTCTTCATAGCTGGCTTCCGGGGGCTTATGCCGATTCCCCTTCCCCTGTGAGCGCACTGATGTCAGCCACAAGTACAAAGGTAATGGCTTATGTAATGGTTAGATTTATGTATTCTGTGTTTACCACAAGTTTTGATATAAAAGTTTTGCCAGTGATGGATATCCTTTTTTATATGTCAATAGCTGCGGTTATATCAGGATCTTTTTTGGCAATAGGGCAGGATAATATCAAAAAAATGCTTGCCTACTCATCGGTGGGGCAGATAGGGTATATTGTAATGGGTGCCACTATGCAATCTTCTGCTGGTATGATAGGTGGATTGTACCATTTTATGACCCATGCTATATTAAAGGGTGGGTTGTTTTTAGTTGTGGGTGTCATTTTTTACAACATGACTACTGTAAAAATTGTAGATTTGAAAGGTCTTTATAAAAAGATGCCTTTTACATCATTTGCCTTTTTAATTTTTGCTCTCGGAATGATAGGTATCCCCACAACGGCAGGATTTATTAGCAAATGGTATCTGGTGAAAGGGGCTCTAGAGACAGGTAAGATTGTGGGTGCGGTGGGTATTTTATTAAGCTCATTACTTACAGCCATCTATTTCTGGCGTGTAGTTGATAATATCTTTTTCTATAAACCTGAAGGTAACATAGAAAGACTTAAAGAGCCGCTGTCACTTATGATACCAACGTATGCATTAGCATTTGCTACATTTATTTTTGGTGTTTATCCATATCAGGTGATCGATTATCTGGAGAAGGTGTCTAAGATTCTGATGGAGATAGGAAAATGATCGATAAAGTATCATCATCCCTTCCGGTTTATGCTGTATTGGTATCGCTTATAGCTATTATCCCTATCGTTTTAAATGATAAAAGACCCAACTTGAGGGAGTTTTTCTCCATTTTGGCAGCCGTCATAAAATTTTTGATCATAGTAAATATCTACTTCCTGGTGAAGGATGGGAAAATAATAGAATATCAAATTGTTGAGTTTTTTCCAGGCTTGTCTATTAAGTTTAAGGTGGATACTCTTGGAATATTCTTTGCTCTTATGGCATCATTTTTGTGGATTCTGACAACATTTTATTCTATTGGATACATGAGGGATGGGGGTGAGAAAAATCAAACTCGATTTTATGCTTTTTTTGCATTATCCATGTCAGCGACAGTTGGGGCGGCTTTTTCAGGTAATTTATTAACGCTATACATTTTTTATGAAATAATCACCTTTTCCACCTACCCTCTTGTGGCACATAAGCAAACTAAAGAAGCTATAGAAGGTGCTCATAGGTATCTTGCTTATCTACTTATAACATCGGTTCTATTTTTTATGCCAGCAATGATATATGTGTATCTCAAGACTGGAAGTCTGGAATTTTCGTCATTGGGGTTATTTACAAATTACATTGGCGGTAAGCTTGTGATTACATCTGTTCTTTTGATGTTTGTATTTGGTTCAGCAAAAGCCGCAGTAATGCCATTTCATCTATGGTTGCCTTCCGCAATGGTGGCTCCTACACCTGTAAGTGCTTTGCTGCATGCGGTGGCGGTTGTTAAAACAGGAGTATTCGTTGTAATTAGAGTTTTTCTACATATTTTTGGGGTAGATTTTTTAAAGAACTTTTCTTATTCAGAAGTTGTTTCAATTTTGGCTGCTTTTACGATTATTGTTGCATCAATGGTGGCTTTGAGGCAGGACAATATAAAGTCAAGGCTTGCCTATTCCACAATCAGTCAGCTTTCATACATAGTACTGGCGGTTTCTCTTTTATCCGATAAAGCTGTCATAGGTTCCATTATGCACATTGTTGCCCATGGTTTTGCCAAGATTACACTTTTCTTCTGGGCAGGAGCTATTTATGTTGCTTCCCATAAAACTAAGGTAAGTGAACTGAATGGTATTGCCAAAAGTATGCCTCTTACGATGTTTGCTTTTACAATAGGTGCCATTTCAATGATCGGTTTTCCTCCAATGGGTGGATTTGTCAGTAAATGGTATATCGCAAACGGTGGTGTGGAAAGTGGAAATTTATGGATTCTGATAGTGTTGTTGGTGAGTGCTCTGTTGAATGCTGGTTATTTCGTTCCGATATTTATCAGAGCATATTTTAATAAAGCTGAAGAAGATGGACATAATGAAGAAGCATCTCCTTTTATGGTAGTACCAATGTTGTTAACGGCTATATTAACAATTGTTCTATTTTTTTATCCTGATATATTTTTGCAACTTGCCGTCAACACTGTAGATTTACATGGAGGTGGAAGATGAAGAAGGAGTTTGATTTTTTTGATAAAGAGGAAAATATAAAAATATTACAAAGGTGTTTCTATTTTTTGTTATTTTTACTTGTGATACTCGATATTTTTGTGGAGAAGCATCCCCATTACGGTTGGGAAAATCTTTTTGGAGCCTATGCATTATATGGTTTTTTTTCATGTGTGTTAATAGTTATCGTGTCTAAGTTTTTGGGTAAATTATGGCTTCAAAAACCAGAGGATTACTACGATAGGGGTAAATATGATATTTAATCTCCCGGCGTTTTCGATATTTTTTGTGGGTGCTCTGTTGCTTTTACATTCTAGAGGGAGAGTGCATAAGTATCTATTTATCATGATACCTGTTGTGGCATTTTTCTCAGTTTTGAATGCACCGGAAGGTGTATCATACTACTATAATTTTTTGGGACTTGAGCTTAAGGGAGTTTTCATTGACAAACTGAGTAAAGTCTGGGGCTATATATTCGCAATTATGGCCTTTTCTGGGGCTATTTTTGCTTATCATAATGATGATCACAAAGAAAATGTTTGGACAACATTGTATGTAGGTAGTTCCTATGGGGTTATATTTGCTGGGAATCTTTTAACCTTGTTTATATTCTGGGAATTGATGGCCATATTTTCCACTATGATAATCTTTGGACGTAAAACAGAAGCTGCTAAGGGGGCTGGCTTCAGATATCTTTTGGTGCATGCATTTGGAGGGCAATTACTTTTTGCAGGCATAGTATTATATTTTTATCAGACAGGTAAACTTGATTTTGGATACATCGGTTTGAATAATCTTGCCACTCTTCTTATAATGTTGGGTTTTGCCATAAATGCAGCGATACCACCATTTTCCGCGTGGTTATCAGATTCCTATCCAGAGTCTACAGTAACAGGCACAGTTTTTTTAAGTGCATTCACCAGTAAAACTGCCGTTTATGTGTTGGCCAGGGGATTTCCGGGGGAATCTATTCTTATGTATGCCGGTGCTATCATGACGGTTTATGGAATAATTTATGCCATATTAGAAAATGATATGAGGAGAGTATTGTCCTACAGCATTATAAACCAGGTGGGTTTTATGATAACTGGGGTAGGACTTGGTACTCAGATGGCTATAAATGGTGCTGCTGCTCATGCTTTTGCACACATACTTTACAAAGCTCTTTTAATGATGGGGGCGGGGGCAGTGTTATTCAGAACAGGTATAAGCAAAACATCACAATTGGGAGGACTTTATAAAACAATGCCTCTAACTCTACTTTTTAGCTGTGTTGGTGCGGCGGCCATCTCTTCTTTTCCCCTCACAAGTGGGTTTACAACTAAGTCATTGATAATTGCTGCATCCGTACAAGAACATAAATCCATTATTTATCACATACTTTTGCTGGCTTCTGCCGGAGTATTTTTGCATGCGGGAATTAAATTCCCCTATTTCGTATTTTTCCATAAAGACTCCGGTTTAAGGCCTAAAGAAGCTCCTTTTAATATGCTTTTGGCCATGGGGTTTGTGAGCTTTTTATGCATCTTTTTAGGGATATATCCGGATATTTTGTATAAAATCTTACCATATCCCGTTGATTATGTACCATACACCCCATCACATGTGTTACTACAGATGCAGATACTTATGTTTTCTGCTGCAGCGTTCTTTTTTATGCTTCCAATGTTAAAACGGACTGAGACTATTACACTTGATACAGATTGGTTTTATAGAAAGGGTGCCACTTACATGGTCAAATTTATAGATAAATATATTGTAAAATATGGACAGAGTTTTAAAGAATTTATTTTTGTGAAAGCAACTCAAAAACTATCTATGCTACTATCAAATCCTTCTGGTCTAACAAAAGTGCTTTACAATTTAATTTATTATAAAGTGTTTGAGGATGATAAGGATAAATATCAGGAAAACTTAGAAAAGCTCAGGAATATAAGATCTGTAAAAACAAACATCCGGGTAGGAGATTCGCTCCTCTGGGTGATGATATTTTTATTTTTTTATCTATTAGTTTACTATATCTCTAAAGTATAAATGTTAGCTTCTGCATCTCTTCCTGTAGGTTTAATCTATCTGATTTAGCAATCTGTTTTTTGTAGATACCGTTTTGGCTCAGAATCCAGGATTTCTGGTTATCTTTTAAATTCAATTGGAGATAATCATATAATTTTTCTTTTAATTTATGATTTTTTATTTCAAAAAGTACTTCTACTCTTTTGTCTAAATTTCTAATCATCCAGTCGGCTGTTGAGAGAAATATTTTATAGCTCCCTTTGTTATGAAAATAAAGAACTCTCGGGTGTTCAAGAAATCTTCCGATTATACTTTTTACTTTAATATTTTCGCTCAACCCTTTTACACCAGGTACGAGGGAGCATATACCTCTTATGATCAGATCTATCTGCACACCTGCGGCGGATGCTTCATAAAGCTTTAGTGTCAGAGCTTCATCGTACAAAGAATTTAACTTTACAATTATTCTTGCGGGGCTACCTTTTTTTGCATTTTCAATTTCGTTGTCTATGAGGTTGTAAAGTTTTTCCCTGAGATAGATTGGTGCTACGATAAGTTCATTCCACCCGAGCGGATCCGAATAGCTCATTATAAAATTGAAAAGGTTTACAACGTCAGAGCCTATGGCGTCATTAGATGTAATAAAATCTATATCTGTGTATAGATTGGCTGTAAGCTCATTGTAATTCCCTGTGGAAAGATGAGTATATCTTACAATTTTCCCTTTCTCTTTTTTTACTATGAGTAAAGCTTTGGCGTGTATTTTAAGATCTACAAATCCGTAGGAGACAATACAACCTGCATGTTCAAGTTTCTTTGCCCATTCAAGGTTCTTTTCTTCGTCAAACCTTGCCTTTAATTCAATCACCACACATACATGTTTTCCAGCTAGGGCGGCTTTTTCTAACGATTTTATGATGGATGAATCTTTGTTGGCTCTGTAAAGAGTCATTTTAATTGCTATTACATCTGGGTCGTCAGCCGCTTCTGAAACCATCTGGCTTACAAAAGTAAGATCATTGTAGGGTCTGAAAAGGAGGATATCATTGTTTTTTATGTAGTTAAAAATAAATTTTTTTTCATTTAAATTAAGACTACTTTTTTTAATTCCGGGATATCTGTGTTTATCCATCGGTATGTCTATATTTATAAGGAACTTATAATCTATGATTTCATTCACTTCGTAGAGTCCATCCTCATTCAATTCAAATTCTTCCATCAGCATCGATATCGATTCTTTTTGAAATCTACCCAGGACTTCCATCCTTACGGGTGAACCAACAGCCCTTTTTATAAGTGAATTTTGTATCTCTTTGTATAGATCTTCCACCTCTTCACTATGGAAGTTAAGGTCAGCATTTCTTGTAATTCTGAATAAAAAAGATTCTACAATTTCAAAGTTTGGATATATAAATTTTAGAAACCTTTGAATAATAGTTTCAGTTAAAAAGATATAATAGCTTTCCCCCTGTTGGAATATAAAGAATCTTTTTAAGGATCCAGGTATAATGATTATAGAATGAAAAATTTTCCCATCTTTTTTTACAGTTGAAAAGATATTAATATTAAGATTATGTATAAAAGGGAAGGGGTTAGCGGGACTTATTGTGATTGGAGTGATCACGGGTAGAATTTCATTAAAGAAAATACTATCAATGGGGAAGAGGTCATAGTCTAAATTGAAAAATACCTTTTCTTTGTTTAATTTTGTTAAAATCTCTGAAAAAATGTCGGATTGTTTTTTTATCAGTGCAAGTACCTTTTCACGGATTTTTGATAATTGATCCGAAGGTGTTAATCCGGAGAGGTCCCTCTTGTTGTATCCAGATTTCATCTGATCTATCAAACCAGCCACCCTGATCATGAAGAATTCATCCAGATTGGATGAAAATATCCCTATGAATTTCAATTTTTCCAACAGGGGGAGATTGGGATCTGTTGCTTCCAATAAGACTCGTTCGTTGAAGGCAAGCCAGCTTAGTTCTCTGTTGAAAAATTTATTATTCATAACCTATCTTTGCCTCGAAAAGAATTGGAATACCAAAAATTTCAAGGAAGTCTCTATTTTTACGATTGAAAACCTTTTCCTCTATATAAGGGATATCCTTAGAAATGGCAGTGATCTTTATCACATTATCACTGACAGAGACATTTATATCCTGAACGATCTGCATGTGGCTTGCATCAAGGGCGTCAGCAATCTTAAGAATCGCTACAATTTTTTTAATCACCAGTTGATCATCTGGGGATAATTGGTTGAATATATGATCTGATTTTACTTTTTTCCCCCTGTGGAGATATGAAATAACTGAAATTATCCGCATAGCATTTTTATCATACCCGGGCATTTTAAAAGAGCTTATTATATAGGATGAATGCTCATGGTGGTTGTGTATATCGATATAATATCCTATGTCATGGAGCAAAGAGGCTGCTTCTAATATGAATTTTTCTTTATTACCAAGGGAATGAAGATCCTCCAGTGCATCAAAAAGCTTTAATGAAAAATTAGATACCTGTTTGGCATGTTTTTCATCTAAGTTGTACTTTTTACCGAAATGGAGAAGGTTCTTAATTATTTTTTTTTGTAGGTTATTTTCTTTTATCTTTTTTGAGTAGTAAAGTAGAAGTTGGTGGGGGAATGTCTGTTTACTGAATATCATCTCTTTTGTTCCAAGCATATTCATAATCGATAGGTATAGCCTGACAGTGGGGAGAAATATCTCACCGTTGTAATCACTTACCTTTAATTCTTGTGATATGGCAGCTGGTTCTAAAAATTTCACTTTGTTGTATAGTTTTTCCAGATCACTCTTTTTTATGGTGTTGCTTTTGGGATACGTTACCTCTGTTAATAGGTTTATGGAACTTCCGGAGCCTATTAGATATTTTATTTCGTTTATCCCTTTACAATATTGTTTGATCTGGTTTGTAAGCTTTTCAGCATAGATATCAAAGGCTCTGTGTTTTAATTCATTTTTAATATTTTTTACATATTCCGCAATGCGGAGACTTCCATAGGGGAGGACGGATGAAAAAAGGTTTATTCCATTTTTAAAAATGTTTATTCCAACATTACCGCTGGAGAAATTTAGTAGCAAAACCCCTTCTTCTTCGAACTTTTTGAAATCTTTGATGTCGTTTTTAATGGCTAAGTATTTTACGTATAATTCTTCTAATTCATCAATTATATTTAGCTCAATGCCGGTTTTAGTTTTGATTCTGTCTATAAAAAAATATTTATTATCGGCATCTCTTACCCCACTGGTGCATATGGCTTTGTAGTTTTTCCACAAATCGTATTCCGTAAGTTTATCGGCAAATTTTTTCATAATATCCACAGCTTTGTTGAGACTCTCAAGGGTAATATAGCCTTTTGAAAAGGTATCTCTACCTAATCTTAGAGGGGAAACTAAATATTCTAATAACGTTTCTTTTCCATTTACAAATTCACTGATTTGCATCCTGACAGCACTTGCACCAACATTAATAACTGCGTATAGAGAGCTTTTCATACAATTGTCACCTTAAAACCTGTGTATTTTTCAAGAAAGTCTTTTTTTTCATCAAAGTTGCTTTTTTCCATTGAAATATCACCCTGATGGATGGGCTTAAATATTATGTTATCTTCGATAATCTCAATCTGAATATCTTCAACTTTACCTTTATGAGTTCTATCAAGAGCGTCAGCGACTCTCAGGATAGCGGCTAATTTAAGGGTGACTTCGATATCTTTTTTCTTTACCAGACTGTATAATGGATCAGTTTTTTTGGGAAATCTTTTTCGGTGGTATCTGGCGATCTGACTTATGATGGCTCTCTCATAGCTGTTGAAGCCTGTTAGATCTGTGTTTAATATCAAATATTCACTATGAAGATGATGTTTTGATAGAGATATGAAATTGCCAATGTCGTGGAGAACTGCAGCGGCATGTAAAATCTCTTTGAACTCTTTTTGAATACCCAACAGAGTGTGAAGTTTGTCAAAGATTATAACTGCAAGTTGTGACACTTTCAATGCATGCTCCTCGTTGAAATGGAATTTGTTGCCTATTTCTATCAATCTTGCCTGGTTTACATCGATCTCTAAGGTTTGAAATGGTAGATGGATACCATATCTGTTTAAAGTATCTATAATCAAGCCGGTTCGCAATCCTCCAGAAAATGTATAGAATCCGGATCTTCCGGTGAGCTCTAATATCTGATCAATCTGGATGGCAATTGGTAGCAAAAGATCGGCTCTTTTTTCCTCCACACCCTTTATCTTAGAAATGGAGGATATCTTTTTTCTTTTGATTTCATTTATAAAGGATCTTAAAAAATCTCTTGTTGTGTATTTTATCTGGGAAGTGTGATCTTTTTTTTCCCGCAGATATGCAACGGTGGAGAGATTGTTTGATGTACCACCGGTACAGATGATCACATCCACATCATATTCACTTAGATCTGACAATTCTTTCCTTATGAAGTGTTTTAATGTTTCCACCTCTTCAAATTCTGGTGGATCGTTTTTTAAAAAATTGTGCTTAATTCTTGCCCCACCTAATTTTTTTGTCATTATGCTTTTTATTTCACCTTTTTCAGATAGAATAAACTCAGAACTTCCGCCACCTATATCGGTGATAAGGGAGTTGTATTTTTTGAGATTAAAGCAGCTCTTTACACCTAAAAAAGAAAGCTTCGCCTCATCTTCTCCATCAATTATTTCCACTTTTATGCCGCTTTTCTGGTGGATATCCTCTATGATTTTTCCACCATTAGGAGAGGATCTCAGTGTGGCAGTGGCAACAGCTCTGTAACTTACAACATTATATGAATCCATAAGTGTCTTAATTTCCATAAAGGATCTGTTCAATTTTGAAATGGAGTTTTTTGTAAGTTTTCCATTTTGAAAGAGGTCATCCCCTATTCGAATAAGATCTTTGTATTCACATACGATTTTATAGCTTTTTTCAAAAACTGTTGCAATTTGCATTCTAAGACTGTTGCTTCCAAGATCGATGACAGCAATGTTTTGATTTAAGATATTTTTATCCATACTAACTAGATTAACATATTTTATAAATTTTACAATGAAAATAATCTATGATTATGATTTTTTAAACATTGATAACATTTTTTTTACAATCGATTTAGGTTCAAGTTCGTCTATGATGTTGTCTATGTCTTCCAGATTATACCCCATCTCTTTTGCTTTTTTTAAATAAAATAATGCCTTTTCATTATCCTTTAATAAATAGTAACATTTTCCTATCAAAAACAGATTCTCATTCCTCAAAGACTCTACCTTGATCAATTTTTGGCAGTACTCAAGAGCCTCCATCCATCTTCTATTCTTCGTAAAAAGACACCTTATTATGCCTCTTATATATTTTGGATTATCTTCCTGTTTTCTATGACAAATAAGAAAACAGTTTAATGCAGAGTTGATATCACCTTTTTTGAAATAATGGATACCGTTTAGGTAATAAGATTCAAGATTAGTTTCTTCATTATAACTGGTTATGGAATCATCTTTTTTAAAATATATCTCGTAGTTGTTGGTTATGTATTCATAAGCCTCTTTAATTTCTTGAAACTTTTCCAAAGCATTCTGGTAAGCCTCTTGGCCGAGGCTAATATGTTTATCCGGATGATACTCTTTCACCAATTTTAAATAACTCTTTTTTACATCGTCAAATGAGAAATTATATCCAAGGTTTAATAAATTTGCATAATATTCAAACTTTACCTTATCCATCTAACCCTCGTTTATTCAATTATAGCATATATAAAATAAAATATCAAAAAAAAGATTAGTTTAGTCATATTAAATTTTGTTAACTTATTTTCTTTTGTAACACACTAGTGTATAATATTTTTTGATAAGTATGTTCTTCTCTGATTAATTTTTGTTGACTTTTTTCATTTACTTTATTAAAATCAAAAAAAAGGAGGTAATAGCTATGAAGAAAATTTTAGTTATGATGATGGCTTTCAGTTTTCTTTTTTCAGGATCCATTTTTGCTGCCAAGCAAACATTTGTAACAATAGGTACAGGTGGTGTAACAGGTGTTTATTACCCTGTGGGTGGTGCTATCGCAAGACTGGTGAATGCTAAAAAAGCACACTATAATATCAAGGCAACTGTGGAATCGACAGGTGGTTCGGTTTATAATATTAACTCTGTTCTTTCTGGAGATTTGGAATTTGGTATTGCTCAGGCTGATCTTACATATCAGGCTTACCATGGACAGGGGGCATGGAAGGATAAAGGCTCCCAAAAGAAGCTTGCGGTTGTTTTTGGACTTCATAATGAGTTTGTAACGCTTGTAGCTTCTGTAAATAGCGGTATCAATGGTATTCCGGATTTAAAAGGTAAAAGGGTCAATTTAGGTGGGGTAGGATCAGGTCAGCTTGAAAACTCCAGAGACCTTCTTAAGGTTTTTGGTTTGAAAGAATCAGATTTAAAAGCTGAATATATAAAGCCTGTGGAATCTGCTGGTCTCATACAGGATGAAAGACTTGATGCATTTTTCTATACCGTTGGTCATCCCAATGGTAGTGTGAGTGAAGCAACTTCTGGAAGAATAAAAGTTAAAATAGTTCCTATAATAGGTACACCAGTAGAAAAGCTTATAAAGGAATTGCCATACTATTCAAAAGGGTATATCCCTGTGTCACTCTATCCGAATGCTGCAAATGCAAAGGATGGAAAAGTACCATCAATAGGTATTCAAGCTCTTCTTGTGACAAGTACAGACGTGCCTGCTGATGTGGTTTATGCCATTACTAAAGAAGTTGTGGAAAATATCCAGGAATTCAAAAAACTCCATCCAGCTCTTAGTGGTCTTGATCTTGAAGATATGGTGAACGTAAATGTAGCTCCATTTCATCCAGGTGCTTTAAAATATTTCAAAGAGAAAGGATTAATAAAATAAGATGAAATAAAATAAAATAAAATGTTTGGGGGGCTAATCCCCCCTTTTTTACTTTAATTATAATGAAATCTTTTTGGAGAGGATATAATGTCAGCTACTTCTAATATTGACCTTGAAGAATTGGTTAAAGAGGATACAGGAAGTTTAAGAGAGCCAAGAAAATTTGAGAAAATCATTATAAGTCTTGTTGCTATTGGTTGGGTTGTATTTCAATTTGGGTTATTAACTTTTATCGTCCTTGATAGTGCCCGTATTAGAGCCATCCATCTAACTTTTGCAATTATTCTTGCATTTTTGTGTATGCCGTTTCTAAAAAGGAAAAAAATAAAGGGGTTTTTTAGTTTCTTATCAGTAAGGGATCGTATACCCCTTTTGGACTATATATTTGCTACATTAGGTTTCTATTCAGTAATGTATACGGTGTTTAATTTCAAAGAGCTTACGGAAAGGGCAGGCTTACCTTCAGATAAGGACATTCTTTTTGGAATATTTGCAATTTTGTTTATTTTGGAGGCCACCAGGAGAGTCATCGGAATTGCTATGCCTGTGATAGTGATTCTTTTCAGTCTATATGTTTTGTATGGTTCCAAGATGCCTGATTTTCTTGCTCTTAAAAATGTTTCTATGACGAAATTTATGAATCAGATCTATCTATCCACAGAGGGGATATTTGGTATACCTCTGGGGGTTTCGGCTGGTGTTGTGTTTTATTTTGTTTTACTGGGGGCAATACTTGAAAAAGCTGGTGCCGGTAAGTTTTTTATAGACCTTGCTCTTTCTGTTTTTGGGAAGTATAAAGGGGGTCCAGCAAAGGCTGCTATAGTCTCCAGTGGCCTCACAGGGCTTGTATCCGGATCCAGTATAGCCAATGTTGTTACTACTGGTACGTTTACAATACCTCTTATGAAAAAAGTGGGGTATCCTGCCAAGAAGGCAGCGGCTACTGAAGTGGCTGCAAGTATAGATGGTCAGATAATGCCACCTGTAATGGGAGCTGCGGCTTTTATAATAGGTGAATATGTGGGAGTTCCTTATATTGAAGTAATCAAAGCTGCTGCTATTCCTGCTTTTACATCATATTTTGCTCTATTTTTTGTGAGTCATCTTGAAGCATCAAAGCTTGGTATAAAAGGGTTAGCACCGGAAGAAACACCTAAGTTTATGGAAACATTAAAAAAAGGTTTTATATATCTTTTACCTATTTTTATACTATTATATGAACTTGTAATATTGAGACATTCTCCTGAAATGTCTGCATTCAGGGCCATCATATTTTTAGTTTTAATAATGCTCTTGAAACATTTAGTAAATGCCCATAAAAACAGAGAAAGCTATTTTCTTGCCATTAAGAGGTTTTCTATAGATCTAATAGATGGATTTGTAAATGGATCAAAAAATATGATATCTGTGGCTCTGGCGTGTGCTTCAGCAGGTATAATTGTGGGTATCGTTACTCTTGGGGTTGGGGGCATGTTGACTCAGATTGTGGAGTCAGTATCCCAGGGTAATATCTATATTCTGGTTTTTGTGACTGCTTTTGCAAGCTTAATTTTAGGGATGGGTTTACCCACCACTGCTACGTATATCGTTATGGCTTCCCTTATTGCGCCGGTTATTGTAGAACTTGGTGGTAACTATGGTTTTATGGTGCCACTAATGGCTGCCCATATGTTTTGTTTCTATTTTGGAATGCTGGCGGACGATACCCCTCCGGTTGGTCTAGCTTCTTATGCTGCTGCTGCACTTGCTGGATCAAACCCTATCGAAACAGGTTTGCAGGGTTTTATATATCATTTGAGAACCTTTATAATCCCTTTTATGTTCATTTTCAATCCCGATCTGATATTACACGGGATAAACTCCTGGAGTTTTGCTCTCTTTATATTCGCTATGTCTGTGATTGGTGGTTTTGCTTTTGCAAGTCTACTTCAGGGATGGCTTATTACAAAAAATAAGTGGTATGAAATGCCTCTTTTACTTGCGGCTTCCCTTATATGCTTTAATCCAAAAATAGCCACAACTTTGCTTAATTTAAGTCCAGATTATAGATATTATTTTTATGCTCTGGGGGTAGCCCTATTTGTATTGGTGATATTAATTCAAAAATTTAGAATTAGAAGCTCTATAAATCTTGTTGCAGCTTAAATTTAAGGGGTGGTTTAATCCACCCTTTAATAATTTTTAGCTTAAATACTCTTTTATGATTTTTATTCCTTCCAGGTATCCAATGTTGATAATCTCTTTTGCTTTTGTGAAGTCGGTTAGTTTAAAGTTGCTCAAATCAGGGGATACCTCTATGACATTACCTTTTGCCTCTTTTAATTTATTAATATAAGCATTTTCCTGAAGTATGGCAATGGCTTGTACAATTGTTTCCAGCATGCTTGGATACTTTATGGAATCATCTAATACGAAATTTTTGAAATATCCATTTATGAAGCTCTGAAATTTTTCCATGAGAGAATTGGTATCTTTATATTTTTTAAAACTATTATCCAGATAATATTTTTGGACTAATTGCTCTTTTATCACAGATGGGCCTACATTTATGGCAAACTTAATATCACATTCTTCAGGTAAAATATTTACGGGAACAGGGTTTTTTATCCCTCCATCCACTAAAAACATCTTTTCATAGTAAACAGGGACAAAAACAGCAGGGAATGATATGCTTGCTCTTATTGCCTTCACAAGATCACCTTTATCAAAGACTATCTCAAGACCTGTCAAAAGATCAGTTGCCACACATTTGAACTTTACGTCAAGCTCTTCAATATTTCTTTGTTTAATAGTGGAGGCTATTAGTTCTTCAAGTTTTTCACCTCCAATCAAGCCTGCCGAAGATACCTTTATATCAACAAATCTTTTAAAAACGGATAGATCAAGCTGTAAATAGAATTCTTCGATTTTGTCAATAGGATATCCTGATGCATAAACTCCCCCAATCAATGCCCCCATACTGCTACCGGTGATGGCGTATGGTTTAATCTTACTGTCTTCAAAAGCCTTTAAAAGTCCTATATGGGCAAGCCCTCTTGCGGCGCCACTTCCGAGTGCAATTCCTATTTTCATTTATCCCCCTATATTCGTTTCTTTAAAAAGTAGGCTCCTGATGCAAATATCGGTATCCCCAGAGCAAGTATCATAAGCATATATTTGTAAACAAAGTCGAACCCAAGCCCTTTTAGTATAACAGAGAATGAACCTTCAAGGTAATATTTGAGCGGAGAAAGGTAGGTCAGTTTTTGAAAGATGTATGGCATACTTTCGAATGGTGTCCAGGAGCCTGATAGATAAAGTATCGGCATAAGGACTATAATTGTTATCTGGGATACCTGAAGCATATTGTTTGATAGAGATGCAATAAACATCGACAAACCGGAAGATGTGAATACGTAAAGAATAGTGAGGATTATAAAATTGAAAAAGTTACTATTAAGTGGTATCTTCAGTAAAAGATTTAATATTAATATTGATGATAAAACTACACCTGTAATGATTACTATATTCATGGCAATAATTTTTGAAATCATAAATTCTGTTATGCTAATGGGGGATATCATTATCATTTCCAGGTTTCCATTTGTTTTTTCTCTTATAATAGCAGAAGCCGGTAATATTAAGATAAGAAGGGTAATTACAGAAAAAAGCTCTGTGATCGACATGAAAATATTTGAATCTGTGTTCTGATTGTATAGTACCCTCTGTTTTAATTCTATTATGGGTAGATTTTTACCCAACTCTTTTTTTCTATACTCCAATGCAAACTTAGTAACAATTTCAGATGCATAGCCTGCAAAAAGGTACCCCACTGATGTTTCACTACCGTTTACATAAAGGGCGATTTGATTACCTTTACCATTTTTTAGATTTTCGTCAAAATCTTTTGGAATTACAATTACAGCCACTGCTTTATCTTCCGATAGAATCTTTTCGATCATCTTTTCATCGATTAAGTACCCCTGAAAGTTAAATGTGGGGGGTTGAAATCTTGAAATCAACTCTTTGGAGTTCAACGATAAAGATTCATCCAGAACATAGAATCTAGCATTTTTTAAAGTAAGGTCGATGCCATTTGCCGCTATGTAAAGATCCCCGGTAAATAGATACAAAACGAAGATAAGCAAACTTTTATCTCTGAAAAATTGCAATAACTCTTTTATTATTAGTGAAGTCAATCTTACTAACATTGGTACTTCCTAAACCTAGCTATTGAGATAGATATAAAAAACAGATAGAAAAATATAAGTATTATAATATTTTTTATAAAGATGTTGAGGTTAAAACCTTTTAAAAAGCTCATCTTGATTATGTTAAAATAGTAATAATTTGGGAAAAGGTGGGCTACAATAAAGGCCTCGTTGGTCATGGAGCTTATGGGGGTGAGATAGCCGGAATAAAGGATCGATGGAATAATACATATAATTGATGTAGCTACCACTGCAGAAACCTGTGTTTTTACAAATGTGGAGATCAGTATTCCAAGGGAGGTGGAAACAAGTATATAGATAAACGATGATATTGTAAACAGTATAAAACTACCTTTGAAGGGTGTTTTAAATAACACAATAATCATTGCAAAAAGTATAAAATAGTTTAAAAATGATATCATCACTGCAACTGACTGTTTTGCCAATAAAAACTCTTTTTTAGAAATTGATGATGTCCATATGTTGTAGATAGATCCCAATTCCTTTTCTTTTACTATCAGAAGGGAAGCGAATATCGCAGGAGATATAAAAAGTACCACCAGTAAAACACCAGAGGCGGTGACATTCTTCTGTCTCATCTCTTCGTTAAACCAGTATCTGATTCTTAAATCTATAAATAGTTCTTTTATATTTTTGTTTTCAAATTTTTCTATATTAAACTTGTTGATTATTATATTTGAATAGGTTTTGGAGATGGAGGCTCTGTATGGGAAAACACCATCTTCAATGATCTGGATGGAGGAACCTCTGCCATTTTTTAAATCTTTTTCGAATCCGTTTGGAATTACGAGTAGCATTCTAATTCTATTTCGATCTATTAGTTCTATACCTTCCGATTGTTTTTTTACATACCCTTTAAACGTGTAATATCTGTAGTTGTTTATGAATTTATACGATATCTCCCTGCTGGTGAAGGTATTATCTTCATCGAGTATTGAAAATGGTATCTTTTCCACATCCAACGCCATACCATAACCGAAAACAAGCAATATCACCACAGGAAGAAGAAATACCATTATTCTTGAAATCTTATCCCTTTTGAGCTCTTTAATCTCTTTTATGAAAATCGTTTTCATTTTATGAGTATTCATCTTCTGTTACACTCACGAAGACATCTTCTACGGTTACATCTGTTTTATATATTCTGTCATAATTTTTTAAAGCTTCTGCTCGATCCTTTGTAAATAATTTTACCTTATTACCAAGTAAATCCACCTTTAGCCCTTTCTGTTTTAGTTCAGAGTATAGAAGATAAGGATTTTCGGTTTCAATGAGGTAAGGGGTTCCGGCCTTCTCTTCAAGGGATCTTTTTAATTCATCCGGTGTTCCAATCAGTGAAATTTTCCCTTCAAACATAAGACATAATCTATCGCAATAGTTTGCTTCATCCATGTAATGGGTGGAAACTATTATGGTAATGTTATGGTTGTTTGAAAGATATCTGATGATTTGCCAGAATGTATCCCTCTCGGCAATATTAACACCTGCCGTTGGTTCATCAAGAAAAATGATCTCCGGGTTATGCATTATGGATGTCATAAGGGCTAGCCTCTGTCTTATTCCAAGGGGTAGATTCTCTACAATCTCATCTTTATACATTTTTAGATTACCTAAATCGATTAATTCTTCCACCCTTGCCTTCAATCGGGAAAGCGATACCCCCCTCGTGGAACCATAAAATAGAAGATTTTCTCTTACGGTAAGATCTGAGTAAAGGGAAAACTTTTGGGACATATACCCGATACTATTTTTTAACTCACTTTCCGGGACATCTATCTTTATATAACCAGAAGTGGGGGTATAAAGGTTTAGGATAAGCTTTATTAATGTTGTTTTACCTGCTCCGTTTGGCCCCAGAAGTCCCATAATTTCACCTTTTTTTATTTCCAGACTAACATCTTTTACGGCAAAGAAATTACCGAAATTTTTGGAGATATTTTTAATATCTATAATGTTGGAATCCCTTAATTTTTGGGGTGATATTATAAAATCTAATTTTCTTGTGCCTATTACGGAGAGTATTCTGTCGTCAAGGGTGGGTTTCACCTGATGCCAATCTTTTGTCACCATTTCGTTATTTTTTGGACTTAGCCGTATATTGTCTCTATTAAGTTTTATAAAATGGTATTCTTCAGAATTTAATCTATTGTAAATCTCAAGGAAATCTGGCGATGAGATCTCGTATACGTTTATGTCATCTTTAAAATTTTTATCATCAAGGATTATCTGTCCATCATTAAGGATAATAATCTTATCCCCCCTTTCCGCTTCGTCGATATAAGATGTAGATATAACAGCCGTTATCCCTTCCTCTTCGATGAATTGATGTATCAAAAGGTATAATTCCTTTCTGGAGACCGGATCAACACCTGTTGTGGGTTCATCTAGGATCATCAGCTCCGGAGAATGGATTAAAGAGCAGCAGATACCCAATTTCTGCTTCATCCCGCCAGAAAGTTTTGAAACCTCCCTTTCCTTAAAACGGTAAAGGTTTGTTATCTTTAGAAGTGTTTCTTTCCTTTTTGCTGCTTTGTTTTTATCAAGATCATGAAGACTTGCAAAAAAATCGATATTTTCCTCTATGGAAAGATTCTGATATAAATTAAGTCCAAGTCCCTGTGGCATAAAAGCTATTTTATCTTTGAAATCTTCCATTTCAGATATTTTCATTATCTTTTTATCATTTATGTATAATTCCCCCTCATCAAAGGTGAGTACCCCTGCTATTATCTTCAAAAGGGTGGACTTTCCTGCACCGTCTGGTCCAACAATGCATGTTAATTTATTTTTTGGTATTGTAAGGGTTACATTCTTAAGAGCAGTTAGCTTCTTGTAATTTTTTTTTAAGTTGTAAATAGAGACCGCATTCATTCTGTCTTGATTATAAAGTCTGCGGGCATACCAGGTTTTAGGATATTTTTTTTGTCTTCAATCTTTGCTTTTATGAGAAATACCTGTTTAACCCTCTCCTGAGGTGTCTGTACATCCTTTGGGGTAAACTCAGAACGACTATTTATAAATGTAATCTTCCCTTTAAAACTTTTATTGGGATATGAGTCGATCTTCAGATCCCCTTCCATATTGAGCTTTATCTTTCCTAATAGTGGTTCAGGGACAAAACCTCTAAAGTATATTTCCTGTGGGTTGTACCCCACCGCCAAAGATTGCCCTGCGGCGATGATCTCCCCTTTCTGAAAGAACTTTTTGGTTATTATCATATTATTTGGAGCTTTAATTATAGTATCCTCCAGATGGCTGGTCAGCTCATTTGTTAGTTCTATAGTTTTTAGTTTATTCAAGGAGGCGATCTCTATTTCTTTTTTTATAATTCCTATATCCTTTTCCGCTGCTTTTATCTCTTTTTCTATTGCCTCAATCTCCTTTTTTCTTGCTTTGGATATTGCAAGACTATTCTGGGCTGATAAAAAATTCTTCTCTGATATCTTGAGGGATTCCTCCGTTAGGGATAGATCTTCTTGAGATATCTTATAAGCGGCTTCTATTTCATCAAATTTCTGTTTTGGGATGGCATTTTCATTGTATAATACTTTAAAACGTTCATAATCGTTTTTAATCTTTTCAAAATTTGCCCTCGCTTTTTGAATATTTATCCTATCCATCTTCAATTTGTGATCGGCGTTTTTGACATTGTTTTCAGCCATAAGAATTTCATTGTTTATACTATCGATGAGAAACTGTTTTTTTATCTTTAATTGTTCGATTCTGTTTAATGCGGATTGATATTGGAGATATTTGGCATCCATAGCGGTTGAAGCGGTTTTTTCCTCTATCTTTGATCTATTAACCTGAGCTTTAATATCGTTTGCCTTTATCCTTGCCAGAATCGTATCTTTTAATACAAAATCCCCTTCAGAGAAGTTTATCTCCTCAATCATTCCGGGATACTTAAAGGAAAAATTTATCTCATCAGCTTCAATTCTGCCGCTTATAACTATTTTTCCATCATCTTTTGTGCAGGATATGTTTAAAATAATTATAAAAAGCAACGTCAAGATTTTTTTCATATAATGGTTATAATATTTCTGTGATTATATGTCAATTAGTAAAAGAACTAATGTGGTTTTTAATTAACTTTATTAGTTTTTTAGAATTTTCAATAATTTTTCTGCGTAAATCTATTTTTTTATATAAAAAAGTGGCATCTAAGTATCCTATAGCATATAAGTAGCTCTTATTCATTACTATCTTTTCTTCTGTTATTAAATTTAAGATCGATATTCCTATTCTCAGATCGTTGTATGTTCCTAATAGTTCTTGCATATTTTTAATTGAATCGATAAGTTTGTCATCATTTTTTGTCATTTCCATGATATATCTTATCTTTTTAAAATTTACTCTTATCATATGGATTGTATCATCGGTGGGGTCTTCGGAGAGAGCTTTTTTTATTCTTTTTAAAAATTTTTTAATGTAAGAGGTTGAATCTATCTGAATCTGTAAATTGAATATGTATTCTCTAAAATTTTTCACATTTTCTGTAAGATTGGCATTCAAAAGTATCTGCAACAGTTCCTCATGTTCTTTATGAATCTTTCTATCGATTATGGTAAGTAGATTTGATTTACCTTTTTCACCAAATTCTGTGTCGAATTTATGGTTTAATATATGTTCTTTAAGGACCTCCAGGTCTCTGAGCTTGTTTGATGAGGATCTGATATTTTTAAATATATCAACTGATTGCTGGATACCAACGGGTGGTTCTTGAACTTTCGCCAGGATATTAAATACTACAAGAAATCTCCTCAAAGCCACCCTAAAATCGTGTAGAGCATCCTGTTTGTCATAATTTATAACATTTTCAACCAGATTAAGAATCGTATCCAGCTGTTTTCCGAGGTATTCTTTCATTTTAACATATCTGGCTGTATGAGGCCATACAGCACTTTGTCTTTTATACAAACTATGGCACCTTTTTTGAGTTTCAAACTCAGAGCAGTTTCTGCAATGTAGAAGGAGATGAAGTTTGATAAATCCGGTTCGTGGCCCACGATAGCTATAGAATTGACATTATTATCTGCCATTTCATCCAGGACAAGCTTGTATTGCATAATATCTGAACCTGGATTGATTCTATTGTCAATTTTGTAGTCTATATCATACAACTTAGCGATTATTTTTGCTGTGGCTATGCTTCTTTCTGCTTCGGAAGCGATTAAAAGATCCGGTTTTTTCAGATTTTTTGATATTTTTTTAAAGAAAGATTTGAATTTTTTTATACCATCCTTTGTCAAAGGTCTTTTTAGATCATCATCCTGCCATTCTTCCCTTTCCATTGCGATGGCATGTCTTATAAAGTAAACTTTCATATGAACCTCCTACTATAATTATAACCTAAAAGATGAGTGAAGATTTAATATTAACATTTTTTTTACATATTTTTGAAATTATACTCTTTTAGTAGCTTATACCCCAAAAGAATTGCCGCCATTATAATACCCACAATAAGTGAAAGCCAGAAGCCGAATGCCCCCATATTAAAATGGTATATGAATATAAGGGATAAGGGTAGTGCCATAACCCAATATGAAAAAAATACCACCCACATGGGGTATTTAGTGTTGTGATACCCTTTGAGGCTATTGTTGGCTGCCACCTGAAACGCATCGATAATGTGAAACGAGATAGCCAGGATCATAAGCGGTCTTGTTAACTGAATGAGATGTTGGTCTTTTGTGTATAGACTTATTATTGTATCCAAAAATAGGTACATCAGTAGCGATAAAAAAAATGAAATTACAATTACTATAAAAAGTCCCGTTTTCCATGCGATGGTGGATAACATTAGTTTGTTTTCACCGTATCTATGGCTTATTCTAACGGATATCGCAACTCCAAGACTTAAAGGTATCATAAAAATTGTTGATATGAAATTTAAAGCTATCTGATGTGAAGCCACCACTAAAGATCCAAGTGGAGCCAGGATTATACTTCCAAAGCTAAATATGAATGCTTCCAGAAATGTTGAAATCCCGAGCGGTAGACCAAGTTTTACAATTTTTATTACTTCTGAAGTTGAAAAATTACCATTTTCGATAAGGTTACCTTTTTTAATGATAAAATAAATAATAAAGACCATAATGTAAGTAGAAATCGATGTGGCCAAACCACAGCCAGATCCTCCCATTTCTGGTATCCCAAGTTTTCCATAGATAAATATGTAATTTAATGGTATATTTAACAGCATCCCGATGAAACTGCTTATCATTATTGCGGATGTTTTACCCGTTGATTCAAATACAGATCTAAAAACCTGGAAAACCAGAAAGCCCGGGATGGCAAATGACACATACATAAGATATCTTCTGGTTATATTAAACGTCTGGTTATCCACCAAAAAATTTTTTAATATTATCGTTATTAAATGTAAGATTATAAAAAGGATTACACCTGTGATGATGGCAGTTATTAATGCGGTTTTATAGATGGTTCCATTGCTTTTTCCACCATCCTTACCTATTTCTACAGACATAAGGGGTGTGGTACTGCTTAATACAGCCATAAAAAAAAGTGTCAGTGGTAGCCATATTGCCGATCCCACAGATACACCGGCAAGATCATTACTTGAGTATCTACCAGCCATCACGTTATCTGTAAAACCCATCAGTAGATGGGACACAGAGGCTATGATTATGGGGAAAGCTATGTAAAAAATCCTTTTGGCTTCGATCTTGTGATATTCTAATTTTTTTGTAAAATTTATGATCTCTTACCTCCAACCTTTTTATAAACTATCATTTTACCCCTTGCAAGATTTATATCTAAATCTCATTAAATTTTAGTGAGATTTTAATTGACATCTGATACTATCGGGATAATATTATATATATTACATTCTTTAAAAAGGGGGTTTTTATGGCGGCTAAAAAGATTTTGATGATTGTTGGGGATTATGTGGAAGATTACGAATGTATGGTACCTTATCAGATCCTTTTGACAGTTGGTCACTCTGTGGATGTTGTTTGTCCAGGTAAAAAGCCTGGTGATGTTGTAAAAACAGCTGTTCACGATTTTGAAGGGGATCAAACATATTCCGAAAAGAGGGGACATAATTTTGCCATAACTTTTAATTTTGATGATGTTAAAGTAGACAATTATAATGGACTTGTAATCCCTGGTGGTAGAGCACCGGAATATCTAAGGCTTAATAGCAGGGTGATAGAGATAGTAAAAGAATTTGCGAATAAGAAGAAGCCTATTGCATCCATATGTCATGGTCAACAGATTCTGGTGGCGGCGGATGTTTTAAATGGTATAACCTGTACGGCGTATCCTGCTGTTATGCCTGATGTTGTAAAAGCAGGAGCTAAATGGGAGGAAGTCAATAGCACATTCACCAATGCAGTGGTTAGCGGTAATTTTGTGACTGCTCCGGCCTGGCCAGCCCATCCGGAATGGATGAGGAAGTTTTTAGAACTTTTGGGTACAAAGATAGAGCTTTAAAAAATGGGGGTAAAGCCCCCCTTTTATTTTTTTATTATATCTGCTTATATGCTATCTTTTCTATAAAGCTGTCCAGATTATCTGCACTTATCGCAAAGCTTACATTTAATATATCATCCGTATTAAGGTTTGATATTGCTTTTTCCCTTTCAAGATACATTAAGCCTTTTAAAAAGTCGTTTAATGATAAGCCAACCTTTTCAGCTATCTCTTTTGGACTTAATTTTATCGGGTTTGGTATCTTTTTGGCTATGTAATTATATCTTAGATATATTGCTATCGAGTTGTATATTTTGTAATGATTCAAATTTACAAAACGTTTATTCATAGAATAGAGTCTTGTGGTGAGGATATTCATAAGGTTTAATGTGAAGGCCGGTATTTTTGTGAGGGATTCCAGAAACTGTTTCCTTGTCATTTTGAGGACTTCGGTAGTTTTGATGGGTCTTATGGAAGCGGATCTTTTGTTTTTTAAAAAGATACTCATCTCCCCAAAGATACACCCTTTGTCCAGAAGGGCTATACGCACCAGAGAACCTTTATGGTCGTAAGTGAGTACCTCCACTTCACCTTCAATAATGATATAAACGTCATCAGATTCTTCATCTTCTTTAAATATGAATTGGGATGATTCAAATGTTTGTTTCGTACCGAAACTCATCAAATGTTCAATTACTTTTTCATTTATTTTGATATTTACAGGGGAAAGATCGTTTGTCTCCATATTCATCCCTCTTTTAAGAGTCATTAAAGTCTTTTAATATTTTTCAATATCGTTTGTAAAGTATTTTTTTCTAGTTTACCATCTTTAAATAGCATTTTGTTAATTTCTTCTGCAAATTTTTTTGATTCTTTTTTCAGTTTTTCATCATCTATTCTGTCTATATTTCTCATTATTGGTATGGATGGATCTATATTTATCCCCTTTTCTGAGAGTATCTTGTAAAATTTATTGATAAAGTATGACGGGGTGTTGCGCTTGTTTTTTATAAATAAGAAAGAAGTTAAAGCTAAAAGTATTATAGATATTAATGTATAGTTTGTAATTTTATCCGGTTTGATTTTAACTGTTTTGAAATTTGTGGTAAATTTTACCGCTAATTCCATTTGTGTCTGGAGATCGTAGTTTATGATAAATTTTGTCCAGTAAAACGAAATATAATCCAGATAGATCTTAAACTTCATCTTGAGGGAAAGAAGATCTCTCTGGGTAAAGCTACTTATAGATGCTGGAGTTGGGTCGAGCCTTATCCATCTGTTGTTTATCAGAGCTTCTACCCAGACGTGGGCATTTTTATTTGATATGGCGTAATAACCTGCGTTTTTATTGTAGTATCCACCCAGAAATCCCCCCACAAGCCTTGCGGGTATATCATTTGCCCTTAACAGTAAAGCCATTGCTGATGCAAAATATTCACAGTTCCCTTTTTTGTTTCTAAAGAGAAATTCTTCTACAGGTGATTGGCCTGAAGGGAGATCAGTCAGGGAGTATCGGTAGTTTTCTTTAAGGTATTTTAATATATTATTTATCGTTTCAGTGTCGTTTTCTTTTTTAAGACTTTTTGCAAGTGCAAAAATCGAATCGGTTATCCCTTTTTTGTCTTTGGAATGAGTGATATCGGAATCTATATCCAAAAAGCTTTCCGTCAGAATAGAGCTACCATTGTAATGTATCTTTTTTGATATAACGTTTGTGGTCAAAAATTCGAGATTTTCGGTTTTCGTTAGAGTACCCTGAAATTTTAAATCCACTGGCTTATCCAATGTGATTAGGTATTTATCGTATGTTGGTTCAAAATAGATTTCGTATGATATCGACTCCCCACCTTTTATGGTAAAGTTTATTCTATTGGTTCTATTTGAAGAGTGCCAGCTGCCATCTCTGTAAATGTCAAATACTACTCCCCTCCAATAAAGTTTAGATGGATCTACCTCTTTCATTATTGCCCTGAAGGCTATTGTCTCCGTCTCCTGAATAGTTGATACCCCTCCCAATCCTATCTTTGATGTAAAACCAGTTTTTGCAACATCTTCTCTATTAATAAAATCGAAAAGGGGGGTACTCGTTCTGGGTATGATAAAAAATAGTAATATGGCAAAGGGGATTGAAATGATCGGTATTATTGCAGTTTTGTAGAATATTTCCTTTAATTCTTCCCTATTGAGGCTGTATTCAGGGAGATTATCATATATCGTAAGAAGTATGATGAGAAAATTAACTAAAAATATCGAGGTAATGATATAAAACAAAAATATCATATTTATATTAAGAAGTGCAGATGAAGTGATAAGAAAAATTGATAGGGTGATGATCTGCATGTAGTCTCTATATCGCTTTTCTTCCAAAAGTTTGATGGATATAAAGATTATTATTACCTTCATTAGATTATTCACAAGTGTATTAAGGGTGGTGTTAAAGGCTATGAAAATTGTTAAGAATATGGCTACAGCTGTTAAAACATGCCTGTTTAGAGTTTTTCTTGAGTATAGATTAAATATAAGGGAGGCTATTAAAGGTAAAAAGTATGGAAAACTTACATACTTTACCACAGATATAACAGATATGATTACAAGAGATGTGATCCCTAAATCTATCAATCTTCTAAGCATCATAAAGGGCAAGCCTCTTCAATACAGATCTTTTATCAGCATCCGTTTTTACATTGTAAGTTTCGTTGGAGATGGTGAAGGTAAGTGGAATGGAATTGTTATAAGCTTCCAATACCGTTTTTGTAGCTATCTTGATTGCTTCTTCCAATGGATAAAGTTTTAAGATATCTTCAAAGTACAACCTAAAGGATTCAGAATCTTCACCGGTGTATTCTTTGGTGTATAATTCACCGGTTTTGGCAAACTGTTTCCAGAAGATCCTTTTGGCGGGGTCATTACTATAACTGCGTATATTACTTAATTCTTCCAATTTCATTGTTATTTTATCATTGGTTGAGGTTGTATTCTCTTCTGCATTCCTGTTGAAATTAAAAAAACTTTTTTCTCCAATCTCCGGAAAAACTATTATCTCTTCATTGATGTGGTATTTTTTATACCTGACAAAAAAATTAAAAGGGAAAGGGGAACTTACCATGACATCATCAAGTAAAATCCTTCCTCTTCTATCAAATTTTAATATGGTCTCCTGTCTGATGGATGACAAAGGCTTTAGTATGATGAACGTTATTTCACGATCTCTTAAATTAGTTTTCAAAAGGATTGATGGGAGATATCTTTTACCATTTTTGATTTCAAGTATAAATCTTGAACCTCTTTTTGCAAAGGGGTCTTCTACGGGGTGTATTCTGACGTTTAATTTTTCTATATTAGCCTTACCTAAAAAACCAGAAATACCCATTATGGCAAGCATAAAAGATACCACTAAGAATACAAGATTGTTGTTTGTATTTATGGCGGAAAAACCCATGAATATTGTAAGTATAATGTATATCACCCCAGCCTTTGTAAATCGAATCCCCATTTAATAAATCCTCCATTTAAGCATACGGAAGTTTAGTGGTTTTTACCATAGATGTGAGAATACCAAGCTTTTCGGAAGATGTTAATTTTTCTTTAAAAGTCATCCTGTGTAGCATTGTGTACTGGTAATAGTCTAATATGTCTTCAGGGATTACGTAGTCTCTGCCATTTATAAAAGCGGAACTTCTGGCGGCATTCACTATGGAGAGTGCAGCTCTTGTGGAAAGACCGATTGCTATCTGGGGATGATTCCTTGTTTTATCCACCAGATCCATGATGTATTCTAAAATATTATCTTTGACAGTGATATGAGTTTTTATATACTGTATCATCTCCAGTACATCCTCACTTGAAATCACCGATTTAGATTCGTAAATCCCTTTTCTGGAACTACCACCTCTTAAGATATCCAATTCTTCCTCCCTTCTGGGGTATCCGATGCTAATCTTCATCAGAAAACGGTCAAGCTGTGACTCTGGTAATGGGAATGTTCCAAAAGATTCAGAAGGGTTTTGGGTGGCGATCACAAAGAAAGGTTTGGGGAGGTTGTAAGTTGACCCTTCAACGGTAACCTGTTTTTCACCCATAGCTTCCAGTAGTGCACTCTGGGTTTTGGGTGTAGCTCTATTTATCTCATCTATTAAAACTATATTATTGAATATAGGTCCTTTTTTGAACTCAAACTCATTTTTCTCCTTATTAAAAATATTAAGTCCGGTGACATCGGTGGGTAGTAGATCGTTCGTACACTGTATCCTTCCAAATGTGAGTCCCATCGATTTGGCTATGGCTATTGCCAGAGTGGTTTTACCCAGACCAGGATTATCCTCTATCAACACATGACCTCTGCTGAGAAAAGATATTATCGTAAGTTTAATTGCTTTCTCTTTTCCCTGGAGGTATTTTTGATAATAGTCAAAGAGCTGACGGATAAGCTTCTGGTATTTTTCCATACGGACTCCCTTTATCTTTTTTATATTGATTATAGTTTTTAATAGTGTATATTACAATAAAAAAATAAATTGGGTGAAGGATGAAAAAGATTTTGGTTTTGGGCGGTGGTTTTGGAGGACTTACTGCCATTACAAAATTGAAGAGGTATGCAGGAAAGTTATTTGACGTAACATTAATAGATAAAAACAACTACTCATTGTTTACCCCCATGCTTCCGGAGGTTGTAAGTGGCAATGTAACTCCAGATAATATAGTTTTCCCATTAAGAGAGATTACCAAAAAAAATAACTCAAACTTTGTTAGAGATACTGTATTATATGTGGATAGGGAAAATAAATTGGTAAAATGTGAGAAAGGGGAATACCATTATGACTATCTCATTATTGCCACAGGGTCCACAACTAATTTTCGCGGTAATAAAACAGCAGAAGAACATTGCTTTGAGTATAAAAGTATAACTGATGGTATTGCTTTAAAATATTTTGTAATTGAACTTCTGGAGGCGGCGATATCCACTCCAAAAGAGGAAAGACGTAGAATTCTATCTTTTTCCATCATTGGTGGAGGGATTACCGGTGTGGAGCTGGCGTGTGAATTGGTGGATTTTATAAAAGATGAGATTAAAAAGGAATATTCATTATTAAGCGATGATGATTTTGAGGTTACAATCTTTGAATATGCTAAGTATATACTCCCTGCCATCGATGAGTCCCAATCTATAAAAGCTCAACAATATGTTGGGGAGAAGGGGGTTAAGATAATAACTAATGCTTCGGTTGACAGAATATCTGATGGTGTGATTTATTATAACCAGAATGGAGAAGTTAAAGAGCATCTTACAAACATAATTGTATGGACGGCTGGTGTAAAAGCCCAAGATTTCTTAAAATCTGTTTCAAATGAGAGATTGCCGGATGGAAGGATAAAGGTGAATAAAAATCTTACTCCAATGGATGGACAGAACGATGGGATATTTGTAATAGGTGATAGTTCCGCTTATGAATATAGGGGTAAAATATTACCCCCCGTTGCTCCCCTTGCCATGCAACAGGCGGCAATAGCTGTGAAAAATATTTTAAATTTAGAAAATGGCTTTCCTTTGCAGGATTTTAAATATATCCATTTCGGTTATCTTGTTTCACTTGGGAAAAATAATTCTGTAGTGAACCTGTTTGGACTTAAATTCAGGGGTGCATTTGCATATATATTGTGGAAATTGGTTTATATTTATAAGATAGGGATGCTTAGAAAACAATTGGGGGTATTTTTTGATTGGGTTATGGTGACACTCTTTGGCAATGAAGCATCTCTTATAATGAATGTGGAGGGCTGTTCCGGGGGGGTATTGAAAAGTATTAATGGATATACCATAAAAGTGAATGTGGAGAATTGTAAGAAGTGCAGTCATTGCGCCATTGATGTAGATGGTAAAATTTCTTGCGGAATAAAAAAATAGCTGGAGGAAAGCTTGAAAGTTTTGGTGATGGGTTTGGGGAATCTTTTGATGAATGATGATGCCGTTGGTGTTCTGGCGGTGCAGGAATTAAAAAAATTATATAGAGATACCGATACATTAAAAATAATAGATGGTGGGACACTTGGACTTGATCTGATACACTACTTAGAATGGGCGGATAAGCTTATCATTGTGGATGGAGTAAATCTTAATCTACCAGCCGGAACGGTCGTGAGGATTGAGGGGGAAGATATTAATGTGGTGTTTGAATCAAAACTTTCACCTCATCAGATGGGGCTAAAAGATATCCTTCTGGCGGCTGAACTTATCGATTGCAGACCTTCAGATATAGTTTTATTTGGTATCCAAACTAAGAATATAGATATGGAAATGAACCTATCCGAAGAGGTGAAAAGCAATCTACCAAAATTATTGGATCATGTTTCAAAAGAGATAGAATCTGTTTTCCACTTATGAGTTGAAATTTAAGCTAAAATTTCATCTCCGCCAAAACCATCTCTTTAAGCTTTCTTTTCAATACCTTGCCGGTGGCGGTCATCGGTATGTCATCCTTTATGTAGATATGTTTTGGTACCTTAAAATTGGCTAAATGTTTTTTAAGGTATTCTTTTAAAGCGTTCAGATCTACCTTTGAACCTTCTTTTACTTTTATAAAAGCCACTGGTACCTCACCACTTTGTTTGTCGGGTATTCCTATCACAGCAGCCGCATCTATTCCTTCGTAAAGATACAGATATTCTTCTATCTCCCTGGGATAAACATTAATTCCCTTAACGATAATGAGATCTTTCTTTCTGTCTACAATGTAAATGTATCCGTCTTTGTCTATTTTTGCCAGGTCGCCGGTAAAAAGCCACCCATTTCTGATTGTGAGGGCTGTGGCATCTTCCATTTTCCAATACCCTTTCATCACGTTTGGCCCTTTTACGATTAATTCACCCACCTCTCCTATGGGTAGTTCCTCTTCATCGTCATTGACAATTTTTACCTCTATGCCTGGAAGTGCTGGCCCCACCGAGTATGGTTTCTGTTTATTAAGGGGATTTACCGCCACCACAGGGGATGCTTCAGATAGACCGTAGCCTTCAATGATAGGCTTTCTATATTTTTTATAGAATTCATTGATAATATCTTCCGGAAGTGGAGCACCACCACTTACGTGAATTTTTATAGGGTATAAAAATTTTGCAAACCAATCTGGTATGTTTGCTCTTGCCAGAGCTGTGTATATTTGTGGTACCCCCAAAAAGAAGTTTGGTCTCTGGAATAAAAGGATCTTTTTAAAAGATTTTTTCTTAAGTTCCATAATTGAGGCAAGGACTATTATGCCGCATCCTGCATAAGTGGGTAAAAGAACGCTTGCGGTAAATGTGTAGGAATGGAACATCGGTAGGGCGAGTAAAACTTTATAGGTATGATCTATGTGGAATACCTGAAGACAGGCTGATACGTTGCTTAAAAGATTTTTATGAGTAAGCATAGCCCCTTTGGGGTGGCCTGTAGTACCTGAAGTATAAATAAACACGGCAAGATCTTCAGGGGTAATCTTAACATTTGGGGGTAAATCTGTCTCTGCTTTTGCCAGATGTAGCATATTAACTGATTCAAAATTACTATGATCGTAGGTGAATATATGTTTTAGAGTGGGGCATAGCTTTTTTTGATTTTTTACCACATCTTCAAATCTTGAAGAAGTAACAAGTATTTTGCTTTCGGCGTTATCAATGATATATTGAATCTCTTCCTCTTTCAGGTAAGTATTTAAAGGTACGGCTACCCCACCAGCCTTTGCAATCCCAAAATAGGTAATTATAAATTCTGGTGAGTTTTCGAGTAGTAGACATACTCGATCCCCTTTTGTAACGCCAAACTTCAAAAAAACCTTTGCCACTTTATTTGACAGCTCATCTATTTCTCTGTAGGTAAATTTCTTTTTTTCATAATAGATATATGTTTTGTTTGGCCTTATTTTAGCATTAAATAAAAGTATCTCCCCAAGATGATTAAATTTCATGAAATCCCCCATAAGGTCTTATCCCCAGCTTTGCAAAAACTTCAAGAAGTTTTCCCACTGGCAAACCCACAACGGTATCATAATTTCCAACGATCTTTTCTACAAACAGGGAACCTTTTCCCTGGATGGCGTATGCCCCTGCTTTATCCATAGGTTCTTCTGAATCGATATACCAATTTATCATTTCGTTATTTAGTTTTTTAAAATATACTTCTGTTTTATCGTAGAATTGTTCGTGAATATTGTGATTTTTATTGATTACTACAACACCTGTGATGACCTCATGCATCTTTCCACTCAGGAAATTTAACATGTCCTGAGCATCTTTTACATCTCTTGGCTTTCCTAATATCCTATTTTCACAATAAACGATAGTATCTGCCGCCACAATAAAAGCTTCGTCATAGATTCTAGCCACATCATAAGCCTTCATAGCTGCCACTTTCATCACCTGTTGCTCTATTGGTTCATTTTCATTAAATTCCTCTTTTGTGGCGGATGTAGTATATTGAAAATTGATACCCAATCTCGTAAAAAGCTCTCTTCTTCTGGGAGATCCGCTGGCTAATATAATTTTTTGATACATTATCAACCCCTTTTGTTCAAAATATTGTTTGATATTAAACCTACAATAGCTCCAGTTAAAATTGCAGCTAATATGAAATAAGGCAAAATTTTAAGAAATGCAAGATGTTTTATTATTACAAGTTTAATTATAATAAATTGCATTGTTATATTTACAACGCTACCAATTACACTTGTGGATATCGCTGATGAGTAATTTTTTGTGGCCTTATGATAGTAAAACATAAATAGAATTGCTACCAGAATCGACGGAAAGGCTATTATCAGTCTGAATATGAAGCCAGTGGAGAATATGGCAGTTATTAAAGATTTTATTCCGCCAAGAAGTAGAAGAAAACGCAACTCTTTTATCAGGTATACACCTATTACGATTGGGATGTTTGATATTCCAAGACGAATAAATGGTATAGGTAAAGGAAAAAGATTTTCCAGAAAACCCAGCACTATAGAAATGGAAGCAAGAATAGAAATGATCTTTGTATTATCTGGATATGCCATCATATCTATTTTTCTCACATTCTATGACGATGGCGGTTTTGTTTGGTAAGCAGATGGCGGTATCGCCGCAATCTTTTACGTAGCCCATGTGTATGCATATTTTATCTCTGCAGTCCGACTCTATTATGTGTGCCTTTTTATCCTTCACTTCTACTTTCATATTTTTACCGTAGATTTTCAAATCTATTATGCCATTCTGGTCTAAATTCAGTGGGTATTTTTTTTCATCAATTATAATATACGCTTTTTTGATGGCTTCATTTTCAGTTTTCATCAAATAGATCGTTATACCAAAGATAAAAAGTATCACAATAATGTCAAAAGGTTTAATTGACTTCAAATTTCTCCCACCCACATAGTTTTTCTATGTTACCATTCAGGTGGTAGATAAGAACAGGGGTTTTAAGTTTATCACACAGGGATCTTATCTCCTGGGGATTTAAAAGGAAATATACCGTGGACAATCCATCAGCCATTTCCACACTGTCAGCTATTACACTGATACTTTTATAATTATCCGCTGTTTCTTTTTTCTTTGCGTCGAATATATGGATATATTTTTTACCATTTTCAATAAAAAATCTTTCATAGTCTCCACTTGTGACCACAGCTTTATTTACGAGTTTTAAAACAGAGATAACCTTTTCTTTATCATCTGGATGTTGAATACCTATCTTCCAGCCATCTCCATTTTTATCACCAAGACAATATAGATCCCCTCCGGCGTTGACAATACCATTTTTTATACTTCTATTTTTCATAAAATTTATCGCTTCATCCACAATCCATCCTTTGGCATAAGCACCCATATCAATTGTGAAATCAGATTTCTTAATGACGAAATTTTCATTAATTATTAGATTTTCAAAACCGATATAGGATGAAAACTGATCCAAAGTTGAACGGGATGGTACTTTGTAAGGGCCTTCCGGGAATCCATACAGTTTCATAATTGTGTGTATCGTTATGTCAAATCTACCTTGTGATATATCATGAAAATATCCACCCTTTTTCAGTAGATCTATAAATCTTTTATCCACTACGACCTTTTCATTTTTCCCGGCTACGTTTATTTTGTTAGTTTCTTCTTTTACAAATTCACTTAAACGTTCAATTTCAGATTTAATGTTTTCAATTTCGGTTTTGTCTTTTTCTGAAACTGTTATCTCCACCAAAGTTCCCATCGAAAAAAATGGTTTTGTGGTGAATGACTCATTACAGCCAAAAAGAATAATTAAAATGAGAAATAAAGAGAGCTTTTGCATATTGGGCATCTGTTGTCTGATAGAAAAGAGCTTATTTTGTAACCGTTTCTTATTATGATTTTTGCTCCACAAACGGGGCATGTGGTGTCATTATTATATAGGACATTCCCGAGGTAAACGAATGAAAGATACCTTTTGGCTATGTCAAAAAGATCTAAGAGAAACTCATTTCTGGTGGGCGGTAAGCTTAGTTTATAGCATGGAAAGTATCTGGAGATGTGAAGGGGGATACTCTTATTTATGGATGAAATGAATCTACAAAGTTCATCAAACTCTTTTATGTCGGTGGTATAGTTTTCCACCGCAAGATGGGTTATCTCTATATGTATATCTTTTCTGTACATCGTTTCAATGGTATTTAAGACCTCTTTCAGACTGCCCCCGAGCATCTTGTATTTCTCTTCTGAAAAGGCCTTAAGGTCTATATTAGCGGCATCAATATATGGTAAAAGCTGTTTTAATGGTTCAGAATTGATATATCCATTTGTTACCAGGACGTTTTTAAAGCCACTTTTTTGGAATATCATTGCTGTGTCGTATACAAATTCATACCAGATGGTAGGTTCGTTGTAGGTATATGCTATGCCTATAGAATTTGTTTTTTGGGCCAACGATATAAGTTCTTCCGGTGTGACTTTTTGTCTTAGAGTTAAGTTCTTTGAAATGGAAAAGTTTTGACAGTAAGCACAGTTTAAATTACAGCCGTTTGTACCTATAGATAGGATCTCCGATCCCGGATGAAAGTGGTATAAAGGTTTTTTTTCTATTGGATCCACATTGATGGAGGAAACTTCCCCATAAGATGTCTGATGAAGGGTGCCTTCTATATTTTTTCTGATAAGGCAGATACCATGACCCTTGTTTGATATTATACATCTATGGGGGCATAAAAGGCATCTAACTTTTTTGTCATCTAATTTTTCGTAAAAAAGAGCTTCTTTCATCTGTCCCTGAGGATTACGTACTCGGATAAAAACTCAAGAGCCCGACGATATTCATTATCAGGGAAGCTTGATAGGAGATCTATGGCGGATTTTGTGTAGCTATCTACGAAAGACTCTGCTTTTGATTTGATATCGTAACGTTTCATTAGATCTACAATATAAGTTATATCATTTTCATCTGGATCTGATGCGATTATATCTTTCATCTTATTAAGCTCTGATTCATTAGCCATATCTCTAAGTAAAAGCATGGGTAAAGTCATCTTTCCTTCTTTGAGATCTGTACCAGGTTTTTTACCAGTTTTAGCAGGATCCCCCAGATAATCAAGGATATCATCGCTCATCTGGAATGATAATCCCACAATTTTACCAAATTCGGCCATCATTTTTACCTTTTTTTCATCAAATCCTGCCAGCATAGCACCTATTTCACAGCAGGCGGAAAATAAGACAGCTGTTTTGGAAAAGATGATCTTGTTGTACTCTTCTAATGATAAATTGAAGTTTGCCGTTTTTACCAGCTGAAATACTTCCCCTTCACTCATAGTCTTTGCAGCATTTGCAAGGATCATCTGAACCTTTGGGTCACCATCTTTCACGAGGTTTACAAATGCTCTTGAATATAAGAAGTCACCACATAATACGGTGATATCGTTGCCAAAAGCCTGATTTGCACTGGCTCTTCCCCTTCTAAATTTTGCTCCATCGATCACATCGTCGTGAAGTAATGTGGCGGTATGGATATATTCCACCACACCACTTAAAATTACATCCCTATTGCCTGAATATCCTCCAAGACCGGAAGATAGAAACATAAAGATCGGTCTTAATCTTTTGCCTCCACTTTCAAAAACGTAATAAGCAACCTCATTTACCATTTCCACATCTGAATCAAGATTTTTTTTCAATTCCCTTTCAAGAAGCGCAAGCTTATCTTTTACCAAATAAGTAACATCGGAAATATTCATCAAGCTTCCTCTAATTTAATTTTTTATTGCTATTTTTAATTTTTTACCCATTATATTATTACAAAATTTCCATTTTGTAAAATAAAAAATGATTTCAAAAGGTGTATATGACTGAAATTAAGCTTTTTGAGCAGAGTAGCTTGATGTTTCAAAAATTAATTGATGGACTTGCTTTCCCAAAAAATCCAGATACTGTTGTTTTTGATGCGTCTTTTAGCGATTTTATTGTGCCTGAATATCTATTCAATTATTATGGATATAGGAAGATTTTTACCATTTCAGATAGAAATTACTCTGATAATGAATCCATCTTATCGGTTCCTTTTCGGGGTGATTTCCTGAAGACTATAATGGGGCATAAGGTGGATCTCTTTATCAGTATAGGTTCATATTTCGGGATTTCTCCGGTTTTTGACGCTGTACACGCCATCAATAGGGTGCTTGTGGCGGGTGGGAAATTTGTAATAACTTTATATCCTGATATTTTTGACGAACAGGGGAGAGATATTTTAAATGGTCTCAGCCTAATTTCGGAGATACCTGTAAAGGAGAAATTTTTGAGATGGGGTACTACTTTTAAGAATGCTCTTAAAAATATATTCATGAAAGTTGATGAGGAAGATGTGCTTACAAAGATGGAGGTTTCTCATATTATTGATCTATTCAATATGGATACATACAGAAGGTTTTTATTCCAGGATGAAGATGAGAGGGAGAGATTTTTTAAGCCTATATCTCATTTAAATATTGACTACAACATTTCATGGAAAGTGGTGAAAGGGTTTAAGTGTTAGTAAAAAATATACAAATCTTTGGGGGTTTTTATGGAGTATATTAAAACAGATAAAGCACCAAAGGCCATTGGCCCTTACTCACAGGCAGTGAAAGTGGGTAATCTCCTTTTTGTATCCGGACAGATTCCGATAGATCCAGTTACAAATCAACTTATTGATGGAACTATTGAAGAAGTTACCAGACTTGTATTAAATAATTTAAAAAATATTGTAATTGACGCGGGATTTAGTTTGTATGACATAGCAAAGGTGACAATTTTTCTAAAGGATATGGATAATTTTGTGGCGGTGAATCGGGTTTATGAAGATTTTTTTGGTGATCACAGACCGGCACGAGCAGTTGTGGAGGTTTCGAGACTTCCAAAAGATGTTTTAATAGAGATTGAATGTGTGGCTGTGAAAAATTAAAACGACTTTTGTTTATATGTTAATATAGCTTACCTGTTCAATTTTCCATAAGTTTAATATTAAATTAATAAAAAACTGCTCTCTTGACATGTGTTCAAAATTATGTTTTATTATTGACACTAATATGTTCAGGGGGATACTGTTTATGGAAGAACTCATTAAAAAACTAAAAGAATTAAACCAGCAGGCTGAGCTGGGTGGTGGGCTTGAAAGAATCAAAAAGATGCATTCTCAGGGTAAGCTTACGGCAAGAGAGAGGATTGAAAAGCTGCTTGATAAAGGCACGTTCGTTGAGCTTGATAAGTTTGTGGTTCATAGGTGCAGTTATTTTGGAATGGAAAAACAGAAGATTCTGGGGGATGGTGTAGTAACTGGTTATGGAAAAATTAATGGTAGAACAGTATTTGTATTTGCCCAGGACTTTACAGTATTTGGTGGATCTCTATCGGAGATGTTTGCCAAAAAGATATGCAAAATTATGGATCTTGCAATGGAGGTGGGGGCTCCAGTAATAGGGTTAAACGATTCTGGGGGTGCAAGGATTCAGGAAGGGGTAATGTCCCTTGCGGGTTATGCTGATATCTTTTTGAGAAATTCCCTTGCATCCGGTGTCATCCCACAGATATCTGCAATTATGGGACCGTGTGCTGGTGGTGCAGTTTATTCTCCTGCGCTTACAGATTTTATTTTTATGGTAAAAGAAACCAGCTATATGTTTATAACCGGTCCTGAGGTTGTAAAAACCGTTACCAGTGAAGATGTAACAAAAGAGGAACTTGGTGGAGCAATGACTCACAATACTAAAACAGGTGTTGCTCATTTTGCTGCTGAAAATGATACCGATTGTATTCTTAAAATAAGGGAGCTTTTGAGCTATCTGCCATCGAATAATATGGAGGATCCTCCATTTGTTCCAACAAAGGATGACCCGAATAGGACAGATATGTCCATAAGAAATATAGTTCCAGTTGATCCTAACAAGCCTTACGATATGAAAGATATTATTTTAAAAGTTGTGGATGATGGTAATTTTTTTGAAGTACAGGAACACTACGCCAAAAACATAGTTGTTGGTTTTGCCAGATTAAATGGTAAAACTATCGGTATAGTGGCAAATCAGCCTTCAGTTATGGCTGGGGCTCTGGATATAAATTCTTCCATAAAAGGGGCAAGGTTTGTACGTTTTTGCGATGCTTTTAATATACCACTTCTTACATTCGTTGACGTACCTGGATTTATGCCGGGGGTTGCTCAGGAGTATGGTGGTATTATAAAACATGGTGCTAAGCTTCTTTACGCCTATTGTGAAGCTACAGTTCCTAAGGTTACACTTATCACCAGAAAAGCTTACGGTGGAGCTTATGATGTTATGAGTTCCAAACATGTAAGAGGGGATATCAATTATGCTTATCCAACTGCAGAGATTGCAGTTATGGGGCCAGATGGTGCCGTGCAGATCCTTTTTAGCAAAGAGGTGGCGGCTTCACCAGATCCTGTTGCCAAGAAGAAGGAGCTTGTGGATAGCTATAGAGAAACATTTGCAAATCCATACAGGGCTGCGGAGCTTGGTTTCATTGATGAGGTTATCCTACCAGAGGAGACCAGACCAAAGCTTATACAGGCCTTTGAACTTCTGGCAAACAAGAGACAGTCTGTTCCACCTAAAAAACATGACAACCTGCCACTTTAAGGGTATTGGAGGAATATATGCCAGAGATCAAAAAGGTATTAGTTGCAAATAGAGGCGAAATCGCCATAAGGATATTTAGAACTTGTAGAAGAATTGGTATAAAAACTGTAGCAATCTATACACATGCGGATAGGAAGGCACCTCACGTAAGGTATGCAGATGAAGCTTATTGTATAACTGATGGGCCTTCCGATACGAGCTATCTTAAGAAAGATCGTATCATAGAAATTGCTAAAAAAACTGGAGCAGCTATACATCCAGGGTACGGATTCTACGCAGAAAATGCTGATTTTAGAAGAGCTTGTGATGAAGCAGGTGTTATTTTTATTGGCCCTTCCGCAGAACATATTGAGATGATGGGTAGTAAAACAGGTGCAAGGGCTGTGATGGCTGAAGCAGGTGTTCCTACTGTTCCTGGTACAAAAAATCCCATCAGGGATGTGGAAGAGGCAAAAAAGATAGCCAGAGAGATAGGCTACCCAATTATGTTAAAAGCTGTGTATGGTGGTGGTGGTAAAGGGATGAGGCTTGTCCACAAAGAGGAAGATTTTGAATCTTCTTTTAGGATGGCAAGCAGTGAAGCTCTAAATGCCTTTGGCAATGGCGATGTTTACATGGAAAAGTTTATCATTCAACCCCACCACGTGGAGATACAGGTTTTAGGTGATATGCATGGAAACGCAATCCACCTTTTTGATAGGGAATGCTCCATCCAGAGAAGGCATCAAAAGGTGATAGAAGAGGCTCCATCCCCATTTATCTCCAAAGAAACAAGGGCAAAGATGTGTAAGGTGGCGGCGGAGGCGATTAGGAAAATAGGGTATTACAGTGCCGGAACACTTGAGTTTATAGTGGGTGCTGATCAGAATTTCTATTTCCTCGAAATGAACACAAGGTTGCAGGTGGAGCACCCAATAACTGAGATGATCACAGGTGTAGATATCGTAAGGGAGATGATCTTCGTGGCTGAAGGGAAACCTCTCAGCTATAAACAGGAGGATATATCTATTTTGGGGCATGCAATTGAATGCAGGATATATGCGGAAGACCCATCCAACAATTTCGCCCCATCACCTGGATTACTTACCGTATATCAAACACCTGAGGGGCCGAATGTGAGGGTGGAAAGTGGAGCATATCAGGGTTATGAAATACCTCTGTATTATGACCCCATGATAGCTAAGGTATGTTCGTTTAGTAAAGATAGAAATGGTGCAATAGAGCATATGAAAAGGATCCTTTCTGAATATATGATTTCTGGTATTAAGACTTCCATACCATTCCATATGGCGGTACTTAAAAATCCAACATTTTTAAGTGGCGTCTACGATACAGGTTTCATCGAAAATAAATTTGATATGGAAGAATTGAAAAGAAGGGAGCATCTTGATCCTACAGTGGCGGCAATTGTTGCAAGTATCAAACAGCTTATCTCCGAGAAGATATCTGCTTCAAGGGCGGTCACAAGACCGGATATCACCGAGTCTAACTGGAAGCGTTTTGGTAAAATGATTAACCTCAGCAAAACTGTATAAGGGGAGGATGTTATGGCGATCAAAAGACAATATTTTGTAAACGTAGAAGGTTTTGAAGGTGAAAAAGAGGTAAACCTTACCGAAAATGCCCCGGGTGATTATGTTGCTGTTGTGGATGGTAAAGAGTATCATGTGGATTTTCAGCAGATTAATGAAACAATTTATTCTGTAATAATAGATGGTAATTCTTATGCTGTGGATATGACGGATAAAGGTGATAAATACGATATCATCGTAAATGGCGATCATTTTAATGTGGAAGTATTGGATGAACTCAAGCGTTTGATGAAGATGCGCGGTAGTTCATCTGTGGAAGGTCGTCAGGTGATAGAAGCCCCAATGCCTGGATATATCTGGAAGATGCTTAAAGAGGTTGGGGATGAAGTAAAAGCCGGTGAGCCTATTATGATCCTTGTGGCTATGAAGATGGAAAACGAGATAAAATCTCCTAAGGATGGAGTAATCCAGGAAATATTTGTAAAAGCGAGCGAAAATCCACAGGAAAGTACAGTTGCAATGGGGGATAAACTGGCTATTGTTGAGTAGATTTAAGGAGGGGACAACCCCTCCTATAATTTTTTGAAGGTGAGTTATGGCGGAATTTAAAAAATACAGCTATAGTGATTGGGAAGATAAAGCTAAAAAAGAGATTAAAAGTGATAGCCTTGACAAATTAATATGGCATACTGCCGAAGGTTTTGACGTTAAACCTCTTTATACTGCGGAAGATCTGAAAAACTTAGCGTTTGATATCGATACATATCCTGGTCTTCCACCCTTTGTAAGGGGGCCTATGGCTACTATGTATGCTGGTAAACCATGGACGGTGAGACAGTATGCTGGTTTCTCTACGGCGGAAGAGTCCAATGCCTTTTATAAAAGAAATCTTGCCGCAGGTCAGCAGGGGTTATCTGTGGCGTTTGACCTTGCAACCCATAGAGGTTACGACTCAGATCATCCAAGGGTAATTGGTGACGTGGGGAAAGCTGGTGTGGCTATTGACTCTGTGGAAGATATGAAAATCCTCTTTGATGGGATTCCTCTTGATAAAGTGTCTGTTTCAATGACGATGAATGGTGCTGTTATACCTGTGATGGCTTTTTACATTGTTGCTGCGGAAGAACAGGGGGTAAGCCAGGATAAACTGTCAGGTACCATCCAAAACGACATTTTAAAAGAGTTTATGGTCAGAAATACATATATCTATCCTCCAGAGCCTTCAATGAGGATAGTGGCTGATATCATTGAGTATACCAGTAAGTATATGCCAAAGTTTAATTCTATCAGTATAAGCGGTTATCATATTCAAGAGGCAGGGGCTAATAGTGCTCTTGAGCTTGCATTCACACTTGCGGATGGCCTGGAATATGTCAGGACAGCCCTTTCACGTGGGTTGGATATAGACAAGTTTGCCCCAAGATTATCATTTTTCTTCGCTATTGGGATGAATTTCTTTATGGAGATTGCTAAATTGAGAGCCGCAAGGTATCTGTGGGCAAAATTGATAAGTCAATTTAATCCAAAAGATCCAAAGTCGATGGCACTCAGGACGCATTGTCAGACATCTGGTTGGAGTCTTACAGCTCAAGATCCTTACAATAATGTAATCAGGACAACCATTGAAGCTCTGGCGGCGGTTTTAGGTGGTACCCAGTCATTACATACCAATGCCCTTGATGAAGCACTGGCATTACCGACTGACTTTTCTGCAAGGATAGCAAGAAATACTCAGCTGATTATTCAGGAAGAGACGAATATCTGTAACGTTATAGACCCTCTTGGTGGCTCCTACTATGTGGAAAATCTTACCAATGAGCTCATTAAGGAAGCTGAAAAGATAATTGCCGAAGTGGAAGCTCTGGGTGGAATGACCAAAGCCATTGAAACCGGAATGCCAAAACTGAAGATAGAGGAGTCTGCAGCTAAAAAGCAGGCCAGAATAGATAGTGGTCTGGATGTAATTGTGGGTGTTAATAAGTATAAGCTGGAAAAAGAGGATCCAATAGATGTTCTCATGATAGACAACACTGCTGTGAGAAACAAGCAGATTCAGAAATTAAATGAAATAAAAATAAAAAGGGATAATCAGGCTGTAAAAGAAGCGTTGGAAAAGCTTTCCGAAGCTGCCAGATCAAAAGATAAAAACCTGCTTGAGTATGCTGTGAATGCTGCAAGACTCAGGGCTACGCTTGGGGAGATATCCGATGCTATGGAGGTCGTTTTTGGTAGGTACAAGGCTGAGATAAGGTTACAGACAGGAACGTATGGAAATGCATATGGGAAGAAAGATCTGATAGAAGAGGTGAGGAAACTAGTAAAAGAGTTTGAAGAGGTGGAAGGTAGGCGTCCCAGGATTTTAATGGTTAAGATGGGGCAGGATGGCCACGATAGAGGGGTAAAAGTTGTGGCTACAGCTTTGGCCGATATGGGGTTTGATGTGGATGTTGGGCCTATGTTCCAGACACCTGAGGAAGCTGCCAAGATGGCAATAGAAAATGATGTTCATGCTGTTGGTGTATCCACCCTTGCGGCAGGTCATAATACCCTTGTACCAGCCCTTGTGGAAGAGCTTAAGAAAAATGATGCTGACGATATTGTAGTATTTGTGGGGGGGGTAATACCACCTCAGGATTATGAATTCCTCTACAAATCTGGAGCAAGTGCCGTATTTGGTCCTGGTACGAATATTGTTGAATCTGCCAGAAAGATTCTTGAATGTATCAAAGATAGAAAGGGTAGATGAATTTAGAAGAGATGCTAAGCGGGGTGCTCTCCGGAAAAAGGAGGCACCTTGCCAAAGCTATTACTTTAATAGAAAGTAAAAGAAGTTCTGATAAGCAGAAGGGATCAGAATTGATATCCTGCATAATGCCTTATACCGGAAAATCAATAAGGCTTGGGATTAGTGGTGTTCCGGGGGCAGGTAAGAGTACTTTTATCGAAGCTTTTGGTCTATATCTTACTAAAATTGGTCACAAAGTGGCTGTTCTTGCCGTTGACCCAACCTCCCAAATTTCTGGAGGGAGCATCCTAGGAGATAAGACAAGGATGGAGGAATTATCCAAAAATGAAAATGCATTTATTCGGCCTTCCCCTTCCGGAGACTCGTTGGGAGGAGTTGCTCGTAAAACAAGAGAGGCTATGCTTCTCTGTGAGGCAGCCGGGTATGATATTATAATTATTGAGACTGTTGGGGTGGGGCAATCAGAGATTACAGTATCCAATATGGTTGATTTATTTACCCTTATTCAGGTTCCCAACACAGGTGATGAACTGCAGGGGATGAAAAGGGGGGTAATGGAGATTGCCGATATTATATTGATAAATAAATCGGAAGGGGAGAATCGAAGTAAAGCTGAGATTGCAAAAAAGCAGATTGAATATGCTCTACATCTCACTCTTGAAAAGAATGAGATATGGCATACGCCTGTAATATTGGTTAGTGCCATAACAGGTGAAGGGATCGATGAGTTTTGGCACAAAGTTAATAAATATTTAGATCTAATGATGGGATCTGGGAAATTTGACAAAAAAAGGGGGGAGCAGAATATCTCCTGGATGTGGTCTTTTATTATGGATACAATCAAAGATGATCTTCAGAGCTCTAAAGAAGTTAGGGAGCTTTTATCTTTTTACAATGAAAAGGTAAAATCTGGAGAGATCAATCCTACGAGTGCTGGGGCAGAGATCCTGCAATGTTTTTATCGTTCTATTAATTGAACAACTATCTACTGAAACTTCAAATCCAACAAAAGGTAAACTGACTTTTAAGATTAGTAACATTATATTAATAAAAAAGCCGAGGCACTTGGCCTCGGCAATCTCCATATATTTTAAGGAGGGGGGAGGAGGGTCTTTGTAACCTTCTGCGTTTAATATATTAAACTTTTTTGAATTTGTCAATACCTAAAATTTATTTTATTAATATTTTTTTAATATCTGTAATGTGACGGTTTATATGGTCCATCAACACTTACTCCGATGTATTTTGCCTGCTCTTCTGTAAGCCTTGTGAGTTTGACTCCAATTTTTTCCAGATGTAGTCTTGCTACCTCTTCATCCAGATGTTTTGGGAGGATATATACGTCTGGTTTATATTTTTCTTTGTTTTTCCAGAGGTCAAGTTGTGCCAGCACCTGATTACTGAAGGATGCAGACATTACGAAGGATGGGTGTCCGGAGGCGCATCCCAAATTCACCAGTCTACCCTCCGCAAGAAGATATATGGAATGCCCATCAGGGAAGGTATACTTATCAACCTGAGGTTTGATGTTAATCTTTTTTATCCCGGGGTAAGCTTCCAGCTGAGCTACCTGAATTTCATTATCAAAATGACCTATGTTACATACAATTGCCTGATCTTTCATTTTTGACATATGATCTATTGTGATGACATCTTTGTTGCCGGTGGCAGTTACATAGATATCGGCTATACCTAAAGTATCTTCCACTGTGGTTACCTGGTATCCTTCCATTGCAGCCTGAAGCGCACAAATAGGATCTATCTCGGTGACTATTACTCTTGCCCCCTGTCCCCTCAGGGCCTGGGCGGAACCTTTACCCACCTCACCATAGCCACACACAACAGCAACTTTACCCGCAATCATCACATCCATTGCCCTTTTGATACCATCCAGAAGTGATTCTCTACAGCCATAAATATTGTCAAATTTTGATTTGGTAACAGAGTCATTGACATTTATAGCTGGAATGAGGAGCTCCCCTTTCTCTTTCATCTGATATAGCCTGTGAACCCCAGTTGTGGTTTCTTCGGATACTCCGTAAAGCTCTTTTAAAGTATTGTGCCATTTCTGGGGATTTGAGTTTAGTATTGTATTTAACCTTTTTAAAAGTTCTTTTTCGTCTTCACTGTCGGTGTTGTATTCAATTGATGAGGGGTTTTGTTCTGCCTTATAACCTAAATGAACCATCAAAGTGGCATCGCCACCATCATCCACGATAAGGTTTGGTCCTTTTCCTCCGGGGAAGGTGAGAGCCTGCTCTATACACCACCAGTATTCTTCTAGGGTTTCACCTTTCCAGGCAAAAACCGGAACACCTGCTTTTGCTATTGCGGCGGCAGCATGATCCTGGGTGGAGAATATGTTGCAACTTGACCACCTTACTTCTGCCCCCAAATCAACCAATGTTTCTATTAAAACAGCTGTCTGTATAGTCATGTGAAGTGAACCTGAAATCCTTGCACCTTTTAAAGGTTTCTCTTTTGCATATTTTTTCCTGATGGCCATCAACCCAGGCATCTCCTGCTCGGCAATTTCTATCTCCTTTCTTCCAAATTCCCACAAAGAAATGTCTTTTACTTTGTAATCCTGCATTGCACACCTCATTTTAATTTTGATTTATTATAGAATGATTTTTTCTCTTTATCAATAAAAATATTAAAATAGTTTAAGGGAAGAGATGTTTAAGAATTTTATTGACATGATTTGACTTGTGTGTTAGTAAGTACTTACATACAAGGAGAAAGGAGGATAGATGGATATATCAAATACTAAAGATAAAATTGTAAAAGCGGCATATGATTGTTTTTCCGAGAAAGGGTACAATGCCACAACTACTAAAGAGATTGCAAAAACGGCAGGGGTTTCAGAGGTAACCTTATTTAGATATTTCAGTACAAAGTCTGATATTTTTAAGGAGATGCTGAAAAGGTATTCATTTTTACCAGTTCTCTACAAGATAAAGATAGAGTCGGATGGGATCGATTTACAGGATACGTTGAAACTTATAGCAGTAAAATTTTACAACACACTTTTGGAAAGAAAGCAGTTTGTTAGAATCATGTTATCTGAAATTAACCATTATTCCGAAGAGATTATTGATATATATAGTAATTTTAGAGAAGAATTAGATTCTATGTTGATTAGTATATTTGAATCAAAGATCTGTGATTTAAAACTTAAAAATTTTGATTTAAAAGTTGCGTCAATGGGGTTTATAGGGATGATATATTCATTTTTTCTAACGAATGAAATCTTTTTGAAAAAAAAGGTGGATGATATCGAATTAAACAATGTTATAAATGCTTTTGTAGATATATTTTTAAATGGAATAAAGAAATAATTGGAGGATATAATGGTAGCTAAACACTTTTTTAAGGGGATGTCATTTTTGGTCTTCTTTTTAGTAATTTTTGTGAGTGGATGTAATAGAGATAAGGGGGGTAAGCAGCCTCCTGCTGGCAGTGGGATGATGGTACCCAAGGTAAATTATTTAGAAGTTAAAAGCAAACCCATAGTCCTTACCACTGAATTACCAGGTAGGGTATCTGCATTTCAAACTGCTCCGATAGTACCTCAGGTGAGTGGTGTAGTAAAAAAACGTGTTTTTGTGGAGGGCACAGATGTAAAAAAAGGTGATCTCCTCTATATTATAGATACTTCTATATATGAATCAGCCCTTGAATCTGCAAAAGCAACTCTTGAAATGGCAAAAGCCAAGCTCCCTGCATTGGAAAAGCAGTTTGAAAGGTATAGTGAACTTATCAAAACAAAATCGATAAGTCAGCAGACTTACGATGATACCCTTTCTGCATTGCAGCAACTCAAAGCAAACATAAAGCTTTACGAATCTCAGGTGAAAAGCACCATGATAAACTTAGACCATTGCTATGTAAAGGCTCCTATTTCGGGTAGAATAGGTAAGTCATTTGTGACGGAAGGGGCTACGGTGGCTGCTTATCAACCTAATCCTATGGCGGAGATACAGTTTTTTGATCCTGTTTATGTGGATATTCCACGCTCCACCTACGAAATTACAAAACTTAAGAAAAAGATTGAAAGTGGCACTATCAAATATAATAAAAATTTGAGTAATAAGATTAAGTTGATACTTGATGATGGCTCTTTATATCCTTACGAGGGGGAATTGAAATTTAATGATGTAACTGTTGATCCTTCAACAGGTTCTGTTATTTTGAGAGCATCTTTTCCTAATAAAAATCAAACGCTGTTGCCAGGTATGTATGTAAGAGCGGTCATTAATGAAGGGGTAAAACAGAACGCTATTGTGGTGCCACAGGAAAGTGTGCAGAGGAATACCAAAGGGGAGCCTTTTGTCTATGTAGTGGGTAAGGATGGGAAAGCTGAAGTGAGGATGTTGGTTATTGAAAGGGCTATTCGGAATAAGTGGATTGTCAACAGTGGTCTAAATGTTGGTGATAAAGTTATCGTTTACGGTGTTCAATACGTTAGACCTGGTATGCCTGTTAATGCTGAACCTATTAATGAGGATAACGGTGAAGCTGGAGTTGATGGTTTAAACGATAAAAAAAGTTCAGCTAAAATATCCAATATCAAATAGGGGGAGGTATGTTTTCCAGATTCTTTTTGAAAAGACCTGTTTTTGCATGGGTAATTGCAATTTCGATAATGACTTTTGGTATTTTGGGGATAAAGTTTTTACCTGTATCTCAGTATCCGGAGATTGCTCCTCCTCTCATTTCTGTGGAAGCATTTTATCCTGGTGCTTCTGCCGAAACGGCGGAGAGTACCGTCACACAAATAATAGAGCAGAAGCTTACGGGGCTGGATGGACTCTGGTACATAAGCTCCAAAAGTAGCTCTTCCGGTCAGGTGAGAATAGAGCTAACTTTTGCTCCGGGGACAGATCCGGATATTGCATGGTCGAAGGTACAGAACAAAGTCCAGCTTGCCACTGCCAGTTTACCTGACGTTGTTCAGCAGCAGGGGGTCAAGGTGAGCAAGTCCACGAGAAATTACTTGCTCATAGTTGGGCTTGTGTCTGAGGATGGGAAATACAATGGAAATGATTTAAGGGATTATGCCAAGTCGAATCTGGAAAGCATTCTGGCAAGAGTGCCAGGTGTTGGGGAAGTGGAGGTTTTTGGTACAGAATATGCGATGAGAGTATGGCTTGATCCAGATAGACTTGTAAAATATAATCTAACGATAGAAGATGTTGCACAGGCTCTTAAATCTTACAACGTAGAGATTTCCGCAGGTCAATTTGGGGCGGCTCCGTCGGTAAAAGGTCAGAAGCTCAATGCGACTATTACGATAAGTCATTACCTGCGGACACCTGAAGAATTTTACAAAATTCCGGTTAGAATAAACAAAGATGGTAGTACAATATATATAAGAGATATTGGAAAAGTTGAACTTGGTACTGATAGATACGATATCAATGCCACATACAACGGTAAACCTGTGGCCATGCTGGCGGTGAGAAAACAATCATCAGCAAATTCCTTAGCAGTGGCAGGAAATATTAAGAAGAAATTGGCAGAAATGAGTAGATACTTTCCTCAAAATGTAAAGATTGTATACCCTTACGACACGACACCTTTTACAAAAGTTGCCATAGATGAGGTTATAAAGACTCTTTATGAGGCAGTTATTCTTGTGTTTATAGTGATGTTTGTGTTCCTTGGTAGTTTCAGAGCCACAATTATACCAACTATAGCTGTACCTGTTGTGGTACTTGGGACCTTTGGTATTATATGGTTGCTTGGGTTTACCGTGAATATGCTTACGATGTTTGCAATGGTCTTAGCCATAGGGTTACTTGTGGATGATGCGATTGTGGTGGTGGAAAATGTTGACCGGATTATGGAGGAGGAAGGTTTGTCACCCTATGAAGCCACCGCAAAGTCTATGGATGAAATTACCGGGGCTCTAATCGGTATAGGACTTGTACTTTCGGCAGTATTTTTGCCAATGGCTTTTTTCCCTGGATCCACGGGAATTATATATAGGCAGTTTTCCGTTACTGTGGCAGCTGCAATGCTTCTATCAGTGGTGGTAGCTCTGGTACTTACTCCGGTCTTATGTGCCACTATTTTAAAACCCAAGAAAAAAGGGGAAGAACATTACGAAGATGCCTTTTTTATATTCAGACCTTTTTTAAGACTATTTGACTATATCTTAAGTAAAGGTAGGAATCTATATCTAAAAACGGTGGGTTATACACTTGCAAAAAAGATAAGATTTATAATATTATACGTTGTTATAGTTGGGGTTACCGGTTATCTTTTTATAAATATGAAAACAGGCTATCTTCCGAATGAGGATCAGGGAATACTCTTTGTGCAGGCGATATTACCCTCAGGGGCTACGATGGAACAGACGGATAGAGTTTTAAATAAGGTGGCCAAATATATCGAGGAAAACGAAAAGGGAACCATAGAATCTTTTGCAGCAATTACTGGTTTCTCCTTTGGGGGTCAAGCGCAGAATGTGGGACTCGGTTTTATTAAATTGAAAGATTGGAAAGAGAGAAAACGAGCTGACCTATCGGCTTTTGCGGTGGCTGGAAGATTGATGAGGTACTGCTCTACAATTAATGAAGCTATGGTATTTGCTTTTTTACCGCCACCTATTATTGAGCTTGGTAATGCGGCTGGTTTCGATTTTCAGATGCTGGATTACGGTGGAATAGGTTACCAGAAGTTAATAGAAGTGAGAAATCAGTTACTTTTTATGGCTATGCAGGATAAAAGATTGGTGAGGGTAAGGCCAAATGGCATGGATCCGGTGGCGCAATATAAAATAGATGTTGATTGGGAAAAATCGGGATCTCTTCAGTTGCCCATAACATCCATAAATGCAAACATATCTGCGGCTTTTGGTGGATTGTATGTAAACAATTTTGTGAAAAATGGAAGGGTAAAAAGGGTTTACCTGCAATATGAAGCACCTTACAGAATGTTGCCGGAGGATCTTAATAGGATTTATGTAAGAAATGCTGAGGGGAAGATGGTGCCTTTTTCATCTTTTGCTACTGGAAAATGGGTGTATGGTGCACAACAGCTTGAACGATACAACGGCTTTCCATCCATCAATATCGTGGGAGAGCCAGCATTCGGTTTGAGCTCCGGCGATGCTATAAATATTATGGAGGAGCTTGCGGCAAAACTTCCAAAAGAGGTTGGATTTGCCTGGACTGGACTTTCCTACCAGGAGAAGATGGCCACAAACCAGGGGCTACTGGTGTATGGTTTTGCTATTTTTGTTATATTTATGGTGCTTGCTGCTCTTTATGAAAGCTGGCCTATACCGATAGCTATAATGTTGAGTATGCCCTTAGGAGTGATAGGTGGTATAATAGCCACAAAATATAGGGGTTTTGATAATGACGTATATTTTCAAATAGGTCTTGTGACGATATTGGGGCTTACAACCAAGAATGCAATTTTGATAGTACAATTTGCAAGGGAAAGGATTGATGCAGGATATAAGCTGTTGGATGCTGTGCTTGAAGCAGCAAAATTGAGACTTAGACCTATTTTAATGACATCTTTTGCCTTTGGGTTTGGTGTGTTGCCTCTTGCATTATCAAAAGGTGCAGGTGCAGGTGCCCAAAATGCCATAGGTACTGTTGTAGTGGGCGGTACAATAACATCTACGTTTCTTGCTACGATACTTATTCCTTTATTTTATGTTGTGATATATAAATTACTTGGAAAGCGTAGTAAAGAAGTTGATATCAGGTATGAAATTTATAAAGAAATAGGAGGGGAAAAATGAAAAAAAGGATGATGGTGCCATTTTTGTTTCTGTTTTTTTTGTCATCATGTAGCTTTATCCCTGAATATTCGAAACCAGATCTCCCCATACCACAAAAATTTCCTTCAGATGGGGTTTATGCTAATATAAATTTTGATAATAGTTCTGAAGTATATAATTTAAAATGGCAGGAGTTTTTCAGTGATGAAAAGCTGAAAAAGATTATCGAGCTGGGGCTTAAAAACAACAAAGATTTGAAAATAGCTGCGTTTAATCTGGAATCAGCAAGGTTGATGTATGGTATTAAAAGAGCGGAGCTCTATCCATCATTATACGGATCTGGTGGTGTGATCAGAAGTAGAGTATCAGATGACTTTTCACCGAAAGGTAAAGGGTCTCCTCAGGATCAATATAATGTAAATTTTGGATTAGCAGAATGGGAGATAGATTTTTTTGGAAGGATAAGAAGTCTAAAGGAAAGTGCTCTTGAGCAGTTTTTTGCCACAAAAGAAAATAAAAGAGCTGTACAGATAGCATTAATTTCGGAATTATCCAGAAGTTATATCACGCTTGCGGTGGACAGAGAAAATTATAGTATTACAAGAAGGTTATATGATATAGCCTATGAAAATTATAAAATGGTGCAGAGTCAGTATAACGTGGGGCTTGCTACTGAAATCGATTTAAATAGATCCCAGATAGCTCTGGATACCATAAAAGTTAGCCTCTCGAAGTTTGAACAGATTATAGAGTTAGATAAAAATGCTATCAATTATCTGGTTGGGGGGAAAGTGGATGATTCATTGTTTCCGGATGGGTTAACTAACATTCAGGTAATGAGGGATTTTTCTCCTAATTTATCGTCGGTTGTCCTGTTAAACCGTCCGGATATAATGGCTGCTGAGCATCAGCTAAAAGCTGCAAATGCAAATATTGGAGCTGCCAGAGCAGCGATATTTCCAAGGATCTCACTGCTGGCTGGTGTAGGTATGGCAAGCACTGAGCTTACACGTTTGTTTGACTCAGGATCTCATACATGGAATATTGGTGGAAATATCTCCGTTCCACTTTTTGATGCAAGAGTGTGGCAGGGGTATGAACTGAGTAAGATACAAAAAGAGCTGTATATTGCGCAATATGAGAAAACCATACAGGCTGCTTTCAAAGAGGTGATGGATCTTCTTGTGGTAAGGGGAACAATAGACTTGCAGATAGAATCGCAAAAAAATCTTATAAATTCACTGGAAAAAAATTATACCATTTCCAATCAGTTGTATACTCAGGGGGTGGAAAGCTTTTTCTCCGTTCTTGATGCCACAAGAAATCTTCTTCAGGCAAAGCAATCCCTTTTAAATCTTGAACTTGCCAAAAGGGTAAACCATGTAAGGCTTTATTCGGCTCTTGGTGGTGGTGGAAACGTTGAGGAGGAACCGGAGAAGAAATAGATTATAAATTTTACCATAGAAGACACGGAAAAGCTTGGGGAAAGAAAATAGATTGAATTTCTGTTTTTATGTAGAGACGCCCAATTTGGCAGTCTCTACAACATCAATTGGGAAAAAATGGAAACAAGAGACATTAGGGTCAACCAATCCAAAAGAATCTGCACAATAAAAATAAGAAATATTGAACCAAATTTTCAATGGCAATCACGTTTTATGAACGTATAATTAGAAATGAAAACTCCTATAGTAAAATTGCAGAATATATTTTAAATAATCCAGTAAAATGAGAACTGGATGATTATTATGAACAAAATAACCGGAAATATCTATATAATCTTGTCAGTCCTCGCTGTTGAAATCTATTAATCATTATCCTGGGATGGATTCTAAAAAAGTAATAATGACTATTTATTTTATCTCTCAAATTATTGAGTATCTATAAAGTTATATCTATTTGATTATAAAAGCAGATGGGAGATTTTTAGCTTCATCTTCGTTTTAGATTAAAACAAAATTAAATTGTGAACTGACATTATCAGAGGGATTAACCAAAAAATATTATAAACTAATTTATTCCATAGGAGTAATCAGAGATCTTTGAATTCGAGCCACGAGGGGGGCGGCAAGGCTTCCGCCGGTATCTTTTTCTCCCATTGTTTTATAATCGTCTCTTCCTATCCAGACCACGATTACATATTTATCGTATACTGAGGCAAACCAGACATCTCTTGAGTCATTTGTGGTGCCTGTTTTCCCGTATGTACCTTTCAAAAGGCCAGTGCCTCTTGCGGTCCCTATTTTTACTACCTTTTTTAATATCTCTTGAATAGTTTTTACCGTTTCTTCAGATACTATCCTTTCTTCATTACCATCTAATGGTGTTATACTTGCGTTATCAGTATTTTCAATCGATTTTACAAAACCTATCCTCTTTTTAATTCCATTGTTTGCAATCACACTAAAATATTTTGCAATCTGTAAAACAGTGTATTCCCCTGACCCAAGGCAGAATCCCAGAAGGGGTTTTGCTTCGAGCCCAAGTTTTTGTGCCATATTTGCTACATTATTCAGTCCGGTTTTTAATGCCACCTGCAAAGTGCCATTGTTTAGTGAATATATAAGTGCATTTTCAACTTTTGTTTTACCCATATAAAAATCATCAAAATTTTTAGGTGAATATGCATTTTTCCCTTTTCCAAAAGTGGTGGGTTTGTCTTCAATAATATCTGATGGTTTTATGCCATTTTCAAATGCTGCCAGGTATACCACCGGTTTGAAGATAGAACCAACCTGCCGTTTTAAATTAAGGGCACGATTTATCCTGCTATTTTCCTGTTTCCCACCATAGAGGGTTATTATTTCCCCTTTTGATGAGTCAATTACAACACCTGCTGATTGTAGTTTGGGGTCTTTATTTTCAAAATAATCATTCAGTACTTTTTTGACCTTTTCATAAGCATCTGGATCAAACGATGTGTGGATAATTGCTTTGTGAGCAATTCTATCAAGCCCATACTCTTCAAGCTCCTTAATTATGGCATCAGTTATGTGGGGATATTGGTTCAGGTTTATCTTGTTTTTTACAAGTCTCAGCTGAGAATTGTCATTTATCTTAAATATATCGGTTTTGTAATCCTCAAAAGTCAGCTGGGGATTATCTTTTTCTTCAATTTTATAAAAGAGATAAATTTTTTCATTTATGGTTAGATCACCGTAGGGTCTACCGAAAAGATAATTTGACAACCCCTGTAGTCCATATATTTTCGAAGAATAGTTTATTTTATCCAGAATAGCTTTGTCTACAAACTTTTTATTTCCATAATCTATTATATATTTATATACGCCATATCTTTTAAAAATATTATCTGGCAAATTATCCATGCACCCGGTGTGAAATTCTTTTAACATATTATAATCAATAATAAATATTGTAGTAAATAATCGGTTTAACTTCTCTTTGGGGTTGCATCTGCGATCTAAAAATTGTTGGGATATATTATCCAACTCATCCAGTGATAATTCACCACCAAAGACTATTGTTTTGGAGAAAAAAGGGTCACCATTTTTATCGACGAATGTCAATTCTTTGTCTTCCGGGTTTTTATGTGTTATAAATGTTGAATAATAAATTTCACCTGATTGAATAAAATTTTTTCTAACAAAGTATAATATAAATACTGAAATTAATATTAAAGCTAATAAAATGTATAATGCTCTTTTCATTTCAGACGATTTTGCTCAAGATATCTTTTTAAAGAGATAAGCGCCTTAAATCGATGGCTGATCCGATTTTTCTCTTCGGGAGAAAGCTCCGCCATATGCCTGCCATCTGGTAAGACAAAAATAGGATCATAGCCGAAACCATTTGTACCTTTGTATTCATATCCTATAAAACCGTGGCATTCCCCCTGTGTGGTGGTGATCAATTTACCACCTTTAGCAAGGGCTATTACACAGACATATTTTGCGGTTCTTTTATCCATAGGTAGATTGCCTAATTTTTCCAATAGAAGCTTATTGTTTTCGTCATCAGTTGCATTTTCCCCTGCAAATCGTGCAGAATATACTCCTGGTGCACCACCTAAGGCATCCACCATTATTCCGGAATCGTCTGCAATTACGTAATGGTCTATCAATTTTGATATCTCCACCGCCTTTAAAATGGCGTTTTCTTCAAAACTATTGCCTGATTCTTCTATATCCATATCTTTTACATAATCGTAGGCTGATTCTATTTCATAGTTTGAATTGAAGAAAATTTCACTTATTTCCCTCAATTTGTGCCTGTTTTTGGTGGATAAGAGGATCTTCATTTTAGATTTAGAACCCTCTTTTGAATATCGATTAGCTGGTTTATGCCATTAAGCCCGAGATCTATCATTCTATTTAACATATCTTTGTCAAATGTTCCTTTTTCCGATGTCCCCTGTATCTCAATTATTTCCGATTTCTCATTGGCTATAAGATTGATATCCACTTCGGCATTAGAGTCCTCTTCATAATTAAGATCCAACATGAGCTCACCATTTACGATCCCAAGACTTACGGCTGCCACAAGAGACTTAATAGGGCAATCTATCTGAAGCTCTTCTGATAGTTTCTGAGCGGCAATATATAGAGCTAAAAAACCGCCTGTTATGGATGCTGTTCTGGTACCACCATCTGCCTGTATAACATCGCAATCAATGGTTATCGTTCTTTCACCTATAAGGCTAAGATCTATAGCGCTTCTGAGGGATCTTCCGATTAACCTTGAAATCTCCTGAGTTCTGCCGGTTAATTTACCTTTCTGGGATTCCCGCTGATTTCTCGTATGGGTGGAGCAGGGGAGCATCGAATATTCTGATGTTAGCCAACCTGTGCCCGACCCTTTTAAAAAAGGTGGGACACCTTCTGATATTGTGGCATTGCAAATTACTTTTGTTTCGCCATATTCTATTAAAACTGAACCCTGTGGGTATCTGATATAATCTTTTACCACCCGGATATCCCTTAGCTGGTCATTTAATCTACCATCATTTCTCATCTATTCCCCCAATACTATTAGATTTTCCCCTTCTACAGTAAATAATAGATCAGTCCTCATCTCTGTAAATGGTGAGTCCCCACTGAAAATGATTCTAAATCTTTTTGCCTCCGGTATATTGAGTTTTACAGTATTGAATATCTGAAGTAGCATTTTTGATTCCTGAAAAGAGGATAAACTTTCTTTTGAACCGTCAAATCGAGCATAAACAGTGGCTATGGAATCTTTTTTATCATACTCCACTTTAGTAAATTTCAATTCTTTTGGTATTTCACTGAACCCTTTTTCGGATGAATCGTGGAGTTTATTTAGGGCATTCAAAGCTGAAGATTCTTTAGTGATCACTGGTGCAATGATTTTCACAGATTCATCAACGTTATTCAATGTTTTATTATCTATAACGGATCTCTTGACCGTTTTAGGATAAAATATATAACCTATTATCAGCCCTATGGCTACTATTAATATAAATATGGCATATTTTTTCATATCTTTAATAATATACAAAAACTAAATTTTGTAAATATATCAAAACTCATTTATAGCTTTTGTGGGGCAAACCTCTTTGCATTTACCACAGTTGATACACTTATCGGGATCTATATAGGCTAAGTTGTTTTCAACGGTGATGGCATCCACAGGGCAATTCTTCTGGCAGAGTTTACATGCTATGCAGGCGACTTTGCAGAAATTTTTTGCATCAGCCCCTTTATCTAAGGATCTGCAGGTGACGGTAAATCTTTTATCAAAAGGAACTATCTCTATAAGTTTTCTCGGACAGGCTTTTACACAGGCACCACATGCCGTGCATTTTTCAGTATCCACAATCGGTATCCCTTCATTTCCAATGTAAATAGCATCAAATTTGCATGTGGTGACACAGCTACCTCCACCAACACATCCGTAGATACATTGTTTTGTACCGCCCGCAAGCATTACGATGCTGTGACAGTCTCCGGGGCCATCATATTGATATTTCTCCTGGCAGTTTGAATGTCCACCGTTGCATCTTACCCTTGCAACTTTTTTAATCGATGCTGAAAACTCCACCCCCAATATCTCAGCCACTTTTTGGGCAACATCGTTCCCCCCCACAGGACAACCATTAACCTGGGCTGAACCTTTTATTAAAGCATCTGCAAATGCAGCACATCCAGGATAACCACAACCTCCGCAATTGGCTGATGGTAATACCTCTATAATTTTTTCTATCCTTTCATCCTTTTCCACTGAAAATTTTTTCGAGGCTATCAAAAGTCCAGTTCCAGCTACCGTGCCAGCTAAACCTAAAACAATTATTGCATCTATCATGACCCTTTCCCCCTATTTTACCAGACCGCTAAATCCCATGAAGGCAAGGGAAAGTATACCGGCGGTAATAAGTGTGATTGGCAAACCCCTGAAGTAAAACGGGATGTCTGATAATTCAATCCTTTCTCTAATGCCAGCAAAAATTGTTAAGGAAAGGGCAAAGCCGAAAGCTGATCCTATGGTGAATATGAGCATTTTTACAAAACTAAAATTGTTCTGGATATTCAATATGGCTGAACCTAATACTGCACAATTAGTCGTAATAAGCGGTAAGAATATCCCAAGACTGCTGTACAATGCAGGGGATGTTTTTTCTATCACCATCTCAACAAACTGTACCAGTGCGGCAATTACCAGAATAAATATAATAGTCTGAAGGTATCCCAAATTCAAAGGGTTTAAAATTCCATACTGGATAATCCATGTGACTATACCTGCAACCCCCATCACAAATATAACCGCCAGAGACATACCTATTGAGGTATCTAATTTTTTGGAAACACCTATGAAGGGGCATATGCCTAAAAATCTTGATAAAACAAAGTTATTTACGATACTTGCAGAGATGAATAGCAGGATGTATTCCATATGTTACCTCAATTCTTTTTTCTTTTTTCAAAGTATGCTATCATAAACATTATAAAGCCGAGCCCGATAAAAGCTCCCGGAGGAAGAATCATAACTATTGCCGGACTATAAGATCCGCCAAAGATATTTATCCCAATTATAGATCCATTACCCAATATTTCCCTCAGTGATCCCAGAATGGTTAGGGCAAGGGTAAATCCGAGTCCTATTCCAAACCCGTCAAGTATTGAAGAGAATACAGAGTTTTTTGATGCAAAGCTTTCAGCTCTTCCCAAAATAATACAGTTTACTACGATTAAAGGTATAAATAGACCCAATACCTTGTGCAGATCATGTAGATATGCATTCATAATAAGGTCCACAATAGTTACAAAACTGGCTATGACTACTATGAAAACAGGGATTCTTACTTTTGAAGGGACTATGTTTTTTATCATCGATATTACCGCATTAGAGCATATAAGTACAAAAGTCGTGGCAAGCCCCATACCCAAACCATTTTTTACTGAGGTGGTAACTGCAAGTGTTGGGCACGTTCCTAATACTTGTTTAAAAACTCCATTATTTTTCCAAAGTCCATCGATAAATGGGGAAAATCTCATTTTCCGCCTCCTGATATCTTGCTATTTGTGATAACTTTGTCATTTATAAATCTGACTGCTTCGGTGACTGCTTCGCAAACAGCCCGTGGGCTGATCGTTGCACCACTGAATTGATCTATTATCCCACCATCTTTCTTAACCATTATTTTATCAGATTTACCTAAGCCTTTGAAGCTATTTTTAAAACTGTCGGTTTCGATTTTAGATCCCAGTCCAGGTGTTTCGGCATGTTTCAATATCTCTACCCCGGATACTTTGCCAGATTTATCAATCCCCACAAGTATATCAATATCTCCGCTGTAACCTTTGGATGATTTACTTTTTATGGCAAAGCCCACTAAGGAGCCATCTTCTTTTGCTATGTACACCTCTTTACCTTCCAGCTCTACTTTTTCCTGATCCGGTTTGTTATTATGCTTAGGTAATACGATATTTAAAGCTTTCAACATTTCCTGACGGTAGGCTTCTTCTATCTTTTCTTTTGTACTACTAAATGTGAATGCAAGCAGAAATGCAGCAATAGCTGAAACAATGGCAGGTATGTATATAAGATTAAGATTATTTTTCATTTATTGCCTCCCCGAAGCTTTTGGGCCTAAGGTAGTAATCTATTAATGGAACAAAAGCATTCATTATGAGAATTGCAAAGGAGACCCCTTCAGGATAGCTTCCAAATATTCTTATGATTGCTGTGATCAACCCACATCCGAATCCAAATATCACTTGACCTTTTTTGGTTACAGGACTTGTCACCATATCTGTGGCCATAAAGAATACTCCCAACATTAGTCCCCCAGTGGTCAAATGAACTATGGGGTTTAAAGTTTTTTCAGGGTATATAACCCAGTATGGTACAACTACTATGAGAAATCCTACAAGATATGACAATGGAATATGATAGCTGATTATTTTTTTTATCAAAAGATATATTCCACCTAAAATAAGGGCAAATGCTGCCACCTCGCCAAGAGAACCAGCCATATAACCGCCGAAGTAATTTAATAGATCATTATATTCTCCCACTATTTTCCCATGGGATATAATTTCAGCCTTTGCTTGTCCCAGCGGTGTGGCGGTGCTTACCGCATCGAAAAAAAACGATTTATGAAGAGGTACCGGCTTTATCCAGGCTGTCATCTGAGATGGCCAAGAGATTAAGAGAAACACTCTTGCAACAAGGGCTGGATTGAATGGGTTTTGCCCTAAGCCACCGTATATCTGTTTACTGACTATTATTGCAATGAATGACCCCACAGCTATCAGCCACCAGGGTGAATTAGGGGGGAGATTCATTGCAAGCAGTATTGCTGTCACAAGGGCGCTGTTGTCGTGAAGGGTAATCTCTCTTTTTCTTATTTTCTGAAAGAGATATTCAAAAAATAGGGTAAAAAAAATGGTTAGAGCATAAGTCTTTACTGCATATGCACCAAAAAAATATATCGATACAGCAACTGCCGGAAGTAATGCATATACTACGTGCAGCATAACCTTTGATGTTGTCATTTCATCTCTAATGTGGGGGGAAAAGGTTACTAAAAGTTTGTCGCTCATTTTTGTGCCCTCTGTCTTAAAATATTCATCACCTGACGTTTTGCTGTTTTGAAATACCCCACCAATGGTCGTCTGGAAGGGCATACATAACTGCAGCAACCACACTCAATGCAGTTTACAACATGCCAATCTATCAATTTTTCGTACATTTCGTTGAGGCTAAACTGCTCCATGATGGCAGGGACGAGCCCCATTGGACATGCTTCCACACATCTTCCACATCGGATACAGCTTGTTTTTCTCATATCCGGCAAATCTTCTTCTCTTAACACGATCACTCCATTGGTACCTTTGGTGGTGGGGGTATCCAGTGAAGATGCAGCGAATCCCGTCATGGGACCACCTATGATTATCTTCTTAGGTTTTCCGACAAAACCTCCACAGAAATCGATCAGTTTCGATATAGGTGTACCAATTTTGACAAGGATATTTTTAGGCTCTTTCACTGCGCCTGTGACGGTCACAACCCTCTCAAAGAGAGGCTTACCAAATGTCCAAGCTTCAAATATCGCTTTGAAAGTGCCCACATTATGAACTATTACCCCAACATCCAGCGGTAATTTCCCCTCCGGTACTATTCTGCCAGTGGTGACAAATATAAGTTGTTTTTCGCCGCCCTGAGGATATTTTGAATGTAAGAGATGTAATTCAAAATTGTATTTAGTCTGGTATTTTTCAAACTCTCTGTAAGCATCTAATTTATTATCTTCTATCCCTACTATGAGACGTTCTATGGAAAGCTTTTCCTTTACGAGCAGTGCACCCAACAATATTTCTTCTGTATTTTCAATCATTAGTCTATGATCGCACGTTAAAAAAGGCTCGCATTCGGCACCATTTACTATTAAAGTATCGACTTTTTTGGGAGGGGAAAGCTTGACATGGCTTGGGAATGTTGCACCACCCAAACCCACTATTCCTGCTGCTGATATGGTATCCTGAAATTTATCAAATTTTTCTATTTTCAAAAAATCGTCATTTGTCTCTTTTATGATAAGCTTTATTGCAGGGACATTTCCCGCAATAGGGTTTGGTGCCAATGTGATACCATCCACCTCTCCGGTAAAGGGTGAGTGGAGATTACTACTGATAAATCCACCGGAAGAAGCTATCAACTGCCCTTTTTTTACAACATCTTTCTTTTTTACTATCTCTTTAGAGGGTGCACCGAGGTGCTGGGTTATGGGAATTGTTAAAGATTCCCCTATGGAATATGGGAGGATTTCGATCTTTTTCCCAGCAGTTTTCTCCTTGTTGTAATCAGGGTGTATACCTCCGTAAAATGAGTGTTTTTGCATCTTCATCCCCTATTATTGAATTTTCTTACAATGATATCTGTTTCTTTCAATAATTCATCCGCAAGAGGATCATCATAGTATTCCATGTAGACTATCTCTTTAATTCCGGCATTGATAATCATTTTTGTACATATGGAGCATGGTTTAGCATTTGTATATATGATGGATCCGTCTATCGGTGTACCATATTTTGATGCTTGAATAATGGCATTCTGCTCAGCATGTAGCCCTCTACAAAGCTCATGTCTCTGCCCTGATGGGACATTTAACTTTGCCCTTAAGCATCCTTTTTCAGAACAATGGGAGATTTTTGATGGGACACCATTATATCCGGTGGCAAGTATACGGTTGTCCTTTACTATAACGGCACCTACCTGTCTTCTGATGCAGGTAGACCTTTCTTTTACAACTTCTATGATATTAAAAAAGTATTCATCCCAGCTGGGTCTCAATATAATTTACTCCTATACAATGGGAATTGCTTGCATAGTTCCAATACTTTACTTTTTACATCATTAATGTTTGAATCACTTTTGATATCAGATAAAACCTGGGCTATGAGATCTCCTATAAAATCCATCTCTGATTCTTTCATACCTCTGGTGGTTACGGCTGGTGTACCAATCCTCACACCACTTGTGACAAAAGGGGATCTCGTTTCGAATGGTACGGTATTTTTATTGACTGTGATATTTGCCCTTCCCAGTGCCTCTTCAGCTTCTTTACCTGTTATGTCAGAATTACTTAAATTGATCAACATGAGATGATTATCGGTGCCACCTGATACCAGCTTAAAGCCATGTTTCATGAGCCTTTCGGATAATCTTTTGGCGTTTTTTACTATCTGATGCTGGTAAGTCTTGAATTCTTCAGACATTGCCTCCTTGAGGGCAACAGCTTTGGCTGCTATTACATGCATGAGGGGCCCCCCCTGGATTCCGGGGAAAATTTGAGAATTTAATGTTTTGGCGTATTCTTCTTTGCAAAGTATAAGCCCACCCCTTGGACCCCTTAAAGTTTTATGTGTGGTAGTTGTTACAAAATCAGCATAGGGAACAGGGGAAGGATGTGCACCGGCGGCTACCAATCCGGCTATGTGTGCCATATCCACCACCAATATGGCGCCTATTTTATCAGCAATTTCTCTAAATTTTTTGAAGTCGATGATTCTGGGGTATGCACTTGCTCCAACCATTATGAGTTTAGGTTTCTGATCTACGGCAAGCTTTTCTGCCTCATCGTAGTCTATTGTCTCAGTTTCTTTATTCACTCCGTATGAGATAACATTAAAAAGTTTCCCGGAAAAGTTTACCGGGCTTCCGTGGGTGAGGTGTCCTCCATGGGAAAGATTCATCCCCATTATGGTATCACCAGGTTTTAGTACTGCAAAGTATACAGCCATATTGGCTTGACTGCCGGAATGTGCTTGGACATTTGCATGCTCTGCACCAAAAAGCTCTTTAGCCCTTTTGATGGCAAGCTCTTCCGCAATGTCAACAAACTCACAGCCACCATAATACCTTTTTGCTGGATAACCTTCGGCATATTTGTTTGTCATGATAGAGCCCTGTACTTCCAAAACAGCTGGGCTGACAAAATTTTCACTGGCAATAAGCTCTATATGTGTCTCCTGCCTTTCGATCTCTTTCATCAGGGCATCATAAATTTCTGGATCTGTTTGTTTTACTGCATTATAAAGGTTCATTTTTCACCTTCCGTATATTTTTTCCAAAAATTTTTTGCATATTCGTCTATTTTTGCAATTCTTCTTTCGTGTCTTCCCCCTTCAAAATCGGTGGAAAGCCATGTATCAACGATTTCTTTTGCGAGCTCTACACCTATGAGCCTTCCTCCCATTGCGAGGATATTGGCATCGTTGTGAAGTCTGCTAAGTTTCGCAGTGTAAGGATCCCAGCAAAGGGCGGCTCTTATCCCCGGAAATCTATTTGCAGTTATGGATATACCTATTCCAGAGCCACACATAATTATTGATCTATCAGCTTCTTTCATCAGGATACTTTCCACTGCTTTTAAAGCAAAATCCGGATAATCCACAGATTCGGATGAAAACGTACCAAGGTCTATTACATCATAATGTTTGGACTTTAAGTATGAAAATATTGAGTTTTTTAGCTCGAAACCACCATGATCTGCTGCTAAAGATATCCTCATTCGTCAACCTTTAACTATATTATTTTTACAGGTATTGCTTTACTATTTAGCATTTTTAAATAAATATCATCAAAAGGTCAAGAAGTTATTTTCGAATGATGTTTTAAAAGCTTTAGAAAATTAATGATTTTAAGAGCTTGAAGTTATTCTCTTAAATATTAATTGGTTGATTATTAAATTTCTTTAAATTTTACGTTTTTTGATACTTAAGCATACTTTTTTGTCGAAAGTGTATGTCTAAATCTATTGTATATTAAAACTCAACATTGTGTTTTCCACAACTACTGCAGTTTAACGAACATCCTCCTCCGAAAAATTGTTTGTAATTTTTAAACCATTCAATAAGCTGTCTGTCCACCCATTCTTTGTCTTCATCGGGGAGGGCTTCATAATGTTTTTCAACAGTTTCCTCATAGTTATCAAGAGTCATTCCCACTTCAGATAAAATCTCTTCCTCTGTGGCCTGCATCTCATCAAAAAGTATTAATCTTTGTTTCATTTCCAGTACTTCTTCTCTCATAATACACCTCTTTAGGACTATTTTACTCTTAATATATAGTGATATCTCTAAAAATCAACAGATAAAACCTGTTTTTTTAAATTATTTTTAGCTGACCTAATCTTTTAGGCAATAGGCTATGTTTTGCTGGGTATTCCATTGACCAAATAGGCGACTTTTCCCCTCCAGACTTTTTACAAACCTTTCAAAATATTCCGGCATCTCTGTGGGGGGCAGTTCTTCCCATTTGCTACCCGGAAGAGGCATGAAGTAATGGGAATGTATCCGCACCCTGTTGCTCCACTTTTCGATCCATTCAATCGTTTCTTTTAAGGTTTCATCATTTTCAAATGGTAATCCAAAAATAAAATCCACATCCACGGTGAATTTGTATTTCAAAAAGAGATTTATGGTTTCTTCGACTTTTTCTATATTTTCGGGTCGGTTCATCTTTTTTAATAATTTTCTGGAGGCCGATTGTAGCCCTATGACCACCCGTCTATTGTGGCAATAGTATTTGATTAGTTTTACAAATTCCTCATTTACAAAATATGGATTTATTTCGGATGGGAAAGAGCCATAAAATATTCTCCCTCTACTATATAAAAGGTTATGCAGTTTTTCTAATAGCTCTTCAATTTTTGATATATTTATTCCGTTGTCATAGAAGTATGATGCTGAGTCAGGTGCGATAAATCTTAAGTCGGTTTTATTGTGTAATATACCAAAAGAGACGTCCTCAAGTATTCTATCGATCGATTTAAAACGTAATTTCCCTTTATATAGCTGTGGTGTCTGGCAGTATTTACAGGAAAATGTACATCCCCTCATGATCTCTATGGCACCAAAAAGACTTTTTTTCTTAGGATACGCATCAAAATGATTTAAATCAACTTTTTTAGTACCTTTGTATATCTTTTTGTCATCTATTCCTGATTTAAAATCTTCCACTATCTCCCTTAAAACTATCTCTCCTTCACCACTACAAACCTTGTCAAAATATTTTGTCATCTCATCTGATCTGGCTGAAGGATGGGGGCCTCCACAGGCTATCTTTATATTCTTATTCTGCTTTAACTTCTGGGCTAACTCTATATAAAATTTCGCATTTATGCTATTGAATGAAAAATAGTAAAAACCTGCTTGTGGATTTGAACCGATCTCATCCACTTTTAGTACTTTATAATTAATCTCCGGAAACCATTTTTCAAAAGCCACCAGAAGAGCTCTTATGGAGAATTTGTTGAATTTATCGAGAACAAATATATGATTATTTACCAAGACCTTTCACCTTGAGCATCAGATCGTTTACCTGTAGAACCTCAACCTTATCCCCCCTGTTGAAATCTGTATTTGACTCTGCACTCCATATTTCCCCGTGAACGAGTATTTTCCCTTTGTGGGATGATATATCCCAGTCCAATACCTCCCCAACTTTCCCAATCATTCCTTCTGTACCTGTTACGGATCTCTTTTTAAAATCTTTGATGACAAGTTTTCCTATCAGAAGGATGATGCCACCGAAAAACAGAATCAATACTATAATAATGGGCAATGAAACATTTATTCCCATGTTTCCTCCTTTACTAAAAAGGATGTATAGTCCAGCGGCAAGAGCAGATATTCCTGCAATAGAAAGTAGTCCAAAACTTGTGATGAATATCTCTGCAATGAGAAGAGCAATTCCGGCTAATATCAGTAACAAGCCAAGATAGTTTATAGGTATTATATTTATTGCCAGAAGAAAAAGTATGATCGCCGCTATCCCTATTGATGCAAAAATAAACGTCCCCGGCATCTTAAATTCAAGAAAAATTGAAGCTATTGCAATGAGTAAAAGTAATACTATGATATTCGGATCTGAAAGAAAGAATGCAATCTTTTCCGTAATTGACGGTTCATATTTTTTTAAAAAGAGTGTTTCATTTATATTAAACCTATTTTTTATCTTTTCTATTAATTGATCTTCGGTATTGACTATATCATCAACGATCTTTTTATCGTAAGCCTCTCTGGCGGTGAGGCTTATCGAGTTTATGACCATTTCCGTTGCGATCTGCTCATTTTTCCCCCTTTTCTGGGCGATGGATCTTATAAAGGCCGTTGTGTCATTTTCCACTTTTTTCCTCATATCCCCTTTGATATCTTCGCCTGTAATATTTACCGGATGTGCCGCGCCGATATGAGTACCATCGGACATTAAGAGATAATTCGAAGAAAGCGCAATAAAGGCTCCGGCGGATGTTGCCCTTGCTCCCTGGGGAGAGACATAGACAACAACGGGGATCTTTGACTCAAGAAAAAGCTGTACTATTTTACGGGTGGATTCAAGAATCCCACCAGGTGTGTCAATCTTCACTAAAAATACGGAATCTGATCTGGAAGCATTCTCTAAATTAACCTTTATAAATTTATACGTAAACTCGGTTATAATTCCATTTATCTCTATTGTGTATATCTCTTTTGAGAAAACCGGTAATGAAAATATTAAAAATAGTGCTATTAATATAAGTCTTTTCATCGTTTTACCATCCTGAAGAAATATACCTTACTGTTTATGGCAAATTTTCTGTAGTATTTGGTGGGGTAGTAGTCGATTAGTTCATTTACAAAGTAGTTTTCAAATTCTGGTTTTAATCCAGAAACAGCCTTAAGATTGATTGATATCTCTTCAGCATAGTCATCATGGTCTGTTGCGATAAATAGTCTTCCACCAATAATCAGTTTATCACTGATGATTTTAAGAAATTCAGGCTTTAAAAGACGACGCTTGTTATGTTTTTTCTTAGGCCAAGGATCCGGGAAGTTGACATAAAAGTTTGAAACAGAATTATTGGCTAAAAGTGGTACGAAAAAGCTTGCATCATACTGAATGAGTTTAACATTTGAAAGATTTTTCTTCTGCACCTTTGCTATAGCTTTTCTAAATATTTTTCTGAATACTTCAAACCCTATAAAATGTTCATCCGGTCTCTTTTCCGCCATATGGCATAAAAACTCACCATTACCAATACCTATTTCCACATTTAGCGGTTTTTTGTCAGTAAAAAAATCGTTAAGAGAGTATTCTGTCAGAGGTTTTACCTGTGATTTTATTTGATCAGAAAAGGTATAAAAACCCTCTTCAAAATGTATATCTAATGTGATTATCTCCTTTTCCATCTGACTCCTCTGTCAAACACCATTTCAACTGCCCCAGTTTTTTGGAGGAAAGATAGGTAGCTTCTCATTGTGGATAAAATAAGCATATAAATAGTAAGGTTTGGCTCTATTGAGAGCTTGTGTATGATCTTTTCTGTTATCTCATAATCAGTGTTGAATTGTAAGTTTTCCAGAATTAAAGATTTCATCGTTTCAGTATGGTTTCTGTTGGTATGGATCAGATCAAGAATTACCTCTTTATCGTATAAACCTTTATGACAGATGACGGCTTTTTCGAATGTCAATTCTTCAATTTTTGATAATGATTTCTCAAATCGGTCCACATCATATAGATACAATACCCCATATTTTTTTATGACTTCACCTGAAAAAAGAGCATCCCCCAGATAAACAATTTTATCAATTTTTAATCCAATTAGGGAGGGGGAATGTCCCGGAAGGTCTAAAACTTCAATACCTTTCGTGGATAGGAATCCTTTATCAATGGGCTCTGGTATGGAACCTTTTGCTTTTAAAAATTTATCAGCAAGCATATACTCCCAGAAACCACCATTTAAAAGGGATGTCTCTAACTCTGTATTGTTAATAAAAGAAAGTTCACCTGGTTCAGCAAAAACCTTTGAATTGTATTTTTTTTGAAAGTAACTATTGCCTCCTATGTGATCAGCATGGGAGTGGGAGTTTACTATCAAAGATACTCGCTTGCCTATAAATTTATCTATTTTTCTACCAATAGAATCGTCAATGCCAGTATCAAATAAAATTACGTTATCGCCTTCATCAAACCCCATAACCATGTTTGGGCCTAAATCTAAGGTGAAAACTTTATTGCTTATATAATGTATCATTAGCTAATTTTGTTTTATTTCTTTTTCTATTGCCTTTATCAGTTTTTCTGGGTCTATTCCGTGCATCATGCATCCTTTTTCGATGGTTTCATTTTGTATCCCCATACAGCTTAAACAACCCATATTAAATTCATCAAAAACTTTTTTAGATTGTGGAAATTTTTTTATAACTTCTGCTATCAACATAGTTTTAGATATCATCTGGACCTCCTTTTTTTATATTTTACAATATTTGTTAGTTTAGTCAATCTTTTTGTTGATTTGGCTAATTAATGTGATATATAAAAATATGGAATGTTTTTTGATATGCAATTTTTTTGATATCGTAAATCTCAAAATTAACTGGAGTTTTGATGGCATACCGGAATCTATAGATTTTACTTATGATTCTGAGTTTTTAAATGGAGATTTGCCCTGCAATATAAGAAAAATGTACCAAATTTTAAAAAATTATTACTCTTTTGAAAGATACGATATATTTGATGTTTTAGGTGGAGTTGAGTTTACCTCTTTTGAAAGGAAGGTTTATAAGAGATTATTAGAAGTGCCAGCAGGAGAAGTTATAACTTATAGCGAGCTGGCAAATGAGATAGGTATAAAAGGTGGTGCCAGGGCAGTGGGGAATGCCATGAGAAGAAATAGATTTCCCATTTTGATTCCATGTCATAGAGTAGTGGGTAAGAAAGACCTTGGAGGGTTTACTCCTGGACTTGAGCTAAAGAAAAAACTCCTTGATTATGAAAAGCAATGGAAAAGTGCGAGTGGAGGGACTTGAACCCCCACGCTTGTGGCACTAGATCCTAAGTCTAGCGCGTCTACCAGTTCCGCCACACTCGCATGAGAAATAAGGGTGGATGACGGGACTCGAACCCGCGACAACCGGAGCCACAATCCGGGACTCTACCAGCTGAGCTACATCCACCATAGAAAAACGCGCCCGAGAGGATTCGAACCTCTGACCTACGGATTAGAAGTCCGTTGCTCTATCCAGCTGAGCTACGGGCGCCTTGAGCTAACCTTTCTAATCTTTTTTTAAAAAATTGTCAATAGGCAGTTTGAGAAAAACGGAAATATGCCTTTTTTTAATATAAAAAGAGATGGGGATAACCCACCTCTTAAAGTTTATTACTTTGTGAGAATTTCCATTATCTCAAGGTAGCGTTTGGAGGTCTGTTCAACAATGTGAGGTGGAAGCTCAGGTCCAGGGGCAGTTTTATTCCAATCGAGGGTTTCAAGATAGTTTCTCAAAAACTGTTTATCCATACTTTCTTGTGGTTTACCAGGCTGGTAGAGTTTTTTAAACCAGAATCTGGAAGAATCAGGTGTTAATACTTCATCTATCAATATGATGTTGCCGTTATAATTACCGAATTCAAATTTTGTGTCAGCTATGATTATACCCTTTTCCTCTGCAATTTCTAATGCTCTTTTATAAACTTTTATGGTTAATTCTCTTAATTTTTCTGCTATCTCTTTACCAACAATTTCACACATCCTTTCAAAACTGATATTTTCATCATGTTTACCTAGTTCCTCTTTTGTGGCAGGGGTGAAAATAGGCTCATCAAATTTTTCTGATTCCACCATACCTTCCCTTAATTTTATGCCGCTTATAGATCCTGTAGCTTTGTAATCCTTCCATCCTGATCCAGATAGATAACCTCTCACAACACACTCAATTGGGTAGGGTTTTGCTTTTTTCACCATCATAGTACGATCTTTGAGTATATCCTTATGTTTTCTAACCTCTTCGGGCATCTGGTCAATATCAGTGGTAATAAGATGATTTTCCACAATATCTTTCGTCTGTTCAAACCAAAACTTTGAAAGCTGAGTCAAAACATACCCTTTCATAGGGATACCATTCGGCATAATAACGTCAAATGCGGATATTCTGTCTGTTGTAACGATCAAGAGATATTCCCCTAAATCGTATATATCTCTTACTTTCCCTCTTCCAATCAGCTTTAGCCCTTCGAGATTGGTATTAAGAATTACCTGCATCAATGACCTCCATACTTTTTATTTTTGCTGTTCTTTTTATTGCTTCTATCCCACCAGATATATTATAAGCATCAAAACCGTAACTTCTGAGCAGTTTTGTGGCCACATACCCTCTGTAACCCACAGCGCAGTAGATATAAACCGGCCTGTTTTTATCTAACTCCGGTATGGATTCTCTTAAATCATTTACGTAAATATTTCTTGCATTTTTTACTCTGTAGGATTTAAATTCGATTCTGGTACGCACATCCAGAATTTGGAGTTCACTACTGTATATTTCTAAAAATTGTTGCGGTGTTATGAGACTTGAACCATTTATAAAATTCGTAGCCACGAGACCTGATATATTTACAGGGTCTTTGGCTGCTCCATAAGGAGGTGAGTAGCAAAAGTCGATCTCCCCAAGATCGTAAACGGTTAGACCTGCAAATATGGCTGTGGATATTACATCTATCCTTCTTTCAACTCCATTTTCCCCTGAAGCCTCTGCTCCAAGTATCTTTCCAGTTTTTCTGTCGAAGATAAGTTTTATAAAGATATACTTTGGATCGGGGTAGTATTCAACATGGTTTGGGTCTTCTGTGTAGGTAAAACTTGCATCGAAACCATATTTTATGGCTTCTTTATGGGATAAACCGGTTTGGGCGCAGCAGGCATTTTCAAAACTTACAATTGCTGTCCTCAACGTGCCTTTATATTCTAAGTTTCCCCCTGCTGCATTACATCCAGCCACCCGTCCCTCCCTATTTGCAGGGCCAGCAAGGGGAGCTAAAATATAATTCCCCGTTATAACATCCTTTTTTTCCACTAAATCACCAGCTGCATAAATATCTGCCACAGAGGTTTCCATCCTGCTATTTACCATTACTCCTCCGGCTAAACCTATTTCCAATCCAGCAGTTTTTGCAAGTTCTACATCTGGCTTTACGCCAGTTGCAATAATTAAAAGATCAGTGGTAAAACTTTCACCCTTTTCAGACAAGAGTATAATTTTATTATCCTGTTTATATGCTTTAACTATTTTAGTTTCTGTTTTTAAAGTGATACCACAGGATGACATCTTTTCATATATTTTTAATGATACTTCAGGGCTGAATGTGGGCAGGATATGTGGTAATGCTTCCACTACGGTTACCTTCAAGCCGCAATGCATCAATGCTTCAGAGGTCTCAATCCCGATGTATCCTGCTCCGATTACACAGGCGGATTCGGGTTTATGATCTTCAATGAAATCTTTTATCTTATCCATATCTTCAATTGATCTTACCGTAAAGTAGTCGATTTCTGAGATCCCTTCTATTTGGGGTATAATAGTTTTTGCTCCATTACATAAAATCAATTTATCGTAGTTGAAAGTGAGGTTTTCATCTCTGTTATTTTTGGCAAATACGATTTTCTTATCTGGATCTATTCTTATCGCCTCGGTATTTGTGTAGACGTCTATATTGTATCTCTTTTTTAGCGATTTTGCGTTTTGGAGTAATAATGAATTTCTGCTTTTTATCACATTGCCGATATAGTAAGGGATACCACAATTGGCGAATGAAACGTATCCATTTTTTTCAAGAATTGTTATTTCAGCTGTTTCATCTGTTCGTCTTGCTTTTGCAGCTGCAGTTGCCCCTGCTGCTACACCGCCTATTACCAGAATTTTTTTCCCCATTCACACCTCTTTATATAGATTTTCCAATTAGTGTGCCATCCATCGACACACCAATAATCTTTACGTTTAAAAAGCTGTTTGCTTCAATCTCTTCGTTTATACAAACTTCAAAATAGTTATCGGTAAGAGCCATGTTATCTTTTTCTGTCAAAACCTTTTGTACTGTGCCGAAGAGCCTTTTGGCGGAGTTAAACCTTTTTGATTCACTGAGATCCCTAAGCATTCCAGATCTCTTCTTTTTTATTTCGTTGGATACTTTATCCGGCAGGATGGATGCCTTTGTTCCTTTCCTTTCTGAGAAAGGGAAAACATGCATATAACTTATAGCTAGATTCAGTAAATTATCATAACCCTGTGTAAAATCTTCTTCGGTTTCACCTGGAAACCCTGTTATAATATCTGTTCCTATGGTCAAAGATTCGTTTTTACTCTTTAGATATTCCACAGTGGATGCAAATTTTTCAAAGGTATAATGTCTATTCATCAATTTGAGAATTTTATTTGTGGAACCCTGAAGAGGTATGTGAAGATGCTTACAGATTTTATCAGAATTTAAAATTAGTTCTATCATCTCCGTATCTATTTCGTTTAACTCCAATGAGGAAAGACGTATTCTAAAATTACCTTCAATCTGTATCAATTTTTTCAAAAGTGTCTTAAGATCTGTTTTTGTGTCAAAACCATATTTGCCTATATGTATCCCCACAAGCACAATCTCTTTAAAGCCTTTATCCACAAGCTGGGTAAACTCTCTGATAATTATCTCTTCACTTTTGCTTCTGGGTTTCCCCCTCAAATGGGGGATAATGCAATAACTGCAAAAGGCATCACAGCCATCCTGAATCTTCAAGAATCCCCTGGTTTTATCCACGATGGCATTGGGAAAAGATTCTTTGTAGTAGTCAAGTTCGTCTATTGGGGTTAGCTGATGTTTATTTTCTTTTATGTATTTGAATATTTCATCTTTATCTATATTGGTAACCAGTATGTCTGCATCTTTTATCAAATCTTTTTTCATCTCCGCAAGGCATCCTGTGAGAACTATCTTTTTTTCTGGAAATTTCTGTTTTAACTTTTTTAAATAGTTTAGCGATTTTTTTTCGGCGGTATCGGTGACGGCACAGGAGTTTATCACAATGATATCAGATTCTTCGATACTATCAGTGTATTTGAAACCTTCAATATTTGCCTTTTCTTTGAGGTTTTCTGTTTCCACAAGATTTACTTTGCAACCAAACGTATGAAAAGCTATTTTCATTTTTATATAATATTATATTTTCTTTTAAAAGTGAAGATTTTTGTTTTAATTTTTTCAAAAATGTTATAATTATTTTGAATAACATCTAAAGGGAGTTTATGAATTTATCTGAGCTTAAAGATTTTTACTGGGGAAATTGGAATAGGATAAAAAAAGAACAATTTAACAACAATCAATTTATAGTATGGGATTTTTTAAGTAGTATATCAAGCCTTTCAGACGAAACTATCAGATTAGCCCTTAAAAGTTTTGATATAGATTTAAGTGAAATAGCTATTATTTCCTTAGGGGGGTATGCCAGAAAAGAGATGTGCCCCTTTTCGGATATTGATATTCTCATTTTTCACACTAAAGCATTAAGTAAAAAAGATGAGGAGTTTATACAATCTTTTATATCAAGATTGTGGGATATAGGCCTTGCGCCGGGGGTACAGATAAAAGATATAGATGAATTATGTGAGCCATCTTATCTTGATGAAATAGTAAAAAACTCTCTCATCGATCACCGCTTTCTTGAGGGCAGTTTTTTAGTATACCAGAAATTTGAAAGGATAGTGGCAAATTATATCCTGAATAGAGGCAAATACAATTTTCTGGTGGCTAAAATAAATGATGTAAGAAATAGAATGAAGAGATATAGAGATTCTATGTATAAAATAGAGCCGAACATAAAGGATGGTATTGGTGGGGTTAGGGATTACAACGCCGTTTATTGGGTTAGTAAAGTTTTGTTTGAAAGTGAAAATCTTATTACACTTGTCCATGAAAAGATAATTAATTACGATGAATATGAATCATTTAAAAAAAGTGTGGAATTTATCTTTAAGATCCGTATAAGACTCCACTATTTTTACAACCGTAAAAATGACATATTAAATATGGAATCGCAGAAATACATATCAGAATCTTTTGGGTATATCGATACCTCATATTCCCTCGGGGTGGAACTATTTTTGAGGGATTATTATAGATCAGCAAGAACAATATCAGATATTACTCATAAGGTTTTTGAAAAAGTTTTCACAAATTACACAATTAACAACAATTTGAAAAAGATTTATATGGAGGATCTTGGTTTTGGGCTGGTAAAATATGAAAATACCCTCACCGTAAGCGACAGCAGGATATTCGAAAAATACCCATTGCTTCTTATAAATATTTATACGATTGCTGCTAAAAATGGCCTAAAAATTTCTGATAATACATCACAGCTTATAAGGGAAAACCTTTTTCTGATTGATGAAAATTATCTTAGAAAAAATGGATACTTTTTCTTAAAGGCAGTATCGAGTTTTCCTTACAGCTTTAAGGTGGCTAATTCTATGCTAAAGGATGGTGTCCTTATTAGATTCATTCCGGAGTTTGAAGATATTTATTGTAAGGCTCAGTTTAATACATATCATCATTATACTGTGGATGAGCATACACTTCTTGCTTTAAAATTTATAGATGATCTGGCAAATATCTTTACTTCTAAATATGCTGACTATCAGAAGGTTTTCACTGAGATAGAGAGAAAAGATCTCTTAGCGATGTCGGTGCTTTTGCACGATATAGGTAAAGGACAGGGGAAAAACCATTCGGAAGTTGGTGCGAAGATGTCAAGAGTTATATCCGGAAGGCTCGGATTTAAGCTTGATGATATCGATACAATAGCAAATCTTGTGGAACATCATTTGCTTATGGCACACATTTCTCAGCGAAGAGACATAAACGATCTTGATGTAATTAAGCATTTTATCTCATTCATAAACAGTGAAGAAGAACTCAGAATGCTTTATATTTTGACATATGCTGATTCCAGGGCTACGGGGGGAAATAATTTTAATAATTGGAAAAAGAGTTTACTAACAGATCTTTATCATAATGCTCTCAGGTATATGCAGTCGGAAGATATGCTTAAAGAATTTGTTTCAATAGTTTCAAATAAAAAGACTAAATTGAAAGATAGAGTTGGAGGAAATGTTTTGATGCTTAATATGATAGATTCCCTTGATGATGATTATATATTCAGTAATAAAATAAATCATATTATAAGACATCTTGATATGGCTATAAAATTAAATGATGATAATAGAAAAATTATCTATGGTGATATAAGGGATGAACTTAATTGTTTCGAAATTACCATCTGTACTTTTGATTCTATAGGGCTGCTGAAAAAAGTTTCCGGTGTACTTGCGTCTTTTAATATTAATATATTAGGTGCACAAATCTATACACTAAATAGAATGATAGCGATCGACAAGATTCAGGTGAATATGAATAATGAGAGTGTGGAATATGTTGCGGAAAGATTTCCTGATATCGAGAAGAGAATCCATGATGTCCTGTCAGGGAAGGTAAAAGTTGAAGATCTGTTGTCAAAAACATTAGGCACGATCTATTCCAGGAAAAAGCTATTTAAGATAAACAGAAAAATCGAGTTTGATAATATTACTTCACCTCTTTTTACTATAGTTGATATATATACAGAGGATTTCGTTGGACTTTTATATTACATCCTTTCTGTTTTTGAAAAACTACGAATCAGTGTCCAGAAAGCGAAAATCTCCACAGATGTAAATAGGGTGGTGGATTCTTTTTACATAACCGATGAGTTTGGTAATAAGATAGAAGATAAAAGTAAGCTGCAAACTATCAGGGAAGAGATTTTTAAAGTTATATAAGCAGGGTTAATGTTTGTTGTAATCAAACAATTTTATAATATAATTAAAACATTGCCTTTTTATGGTTAATAGATCAATCCTGTTTATTAAGTTATTGTAGATTAAGAATTTTTAATAGTGGTAAAAAATCTAAAAAAAATATTTGACAAACTATTTTTTTGGATATATAGCAACCACTAACCAAATAAATACGCCTTTAAAGGTAAGGAGGAAATTAATATGAAAAAGCTTTTAGCTCTTATGGCAGTAGTTGTTATTGCAGCAACAGTATTCGTTGCTGGGTGTCAGAAAAAACAAGAAGCACCAGCACCAGCTCCTGCTCCAGCAGTTGACAATGCAGCACCAGCTGGCAATGCAGCACCAGCTGACAATGCAGCACCAGCTGACAATGCAGCACCAGCTGACAATGCAGCACCAGCTGACAATGCAGCTAAAAAATAATTAAACTCTTAAAGGGTTTAGATGACGGGGGCCTTTTGGCCCCTTTTTTATTGATTATTTGATAAGTTTAAGTTGAGGTTTTTTGGAAGTAGAGCTCGCTTTGTTTTCTGGAATCGTTTTTGTTGGGTATGATATTTTAAATTTAAATACAAAACTTGGGTCATAAAGGTCATCCAGGATATAGTTGATGGCGTAAATAGGTATTTTTAGATTTTCCCATATCCCCTTAAACTTCATATCACAATATATGAAATGTTCATCAAAACTTAGATTTTTATATGATGTTTTAGAAAATATGAGGGTAAGTCCTGTCTCTTTCTCTTCAGGTGTTAACCCTCTTTTTCCCACTATAAGTTGCTCGGTTGGCATAATGTTCATATAAAATCTGTAGCCGCTGTTGATCATAAATTCAAAAATCTCTTTTTTAATACCATTATTAATTATTCTATTCATTATGTACCTCTATTTAATAGCTTTTCTCAATCCCTTTTATGATATCGTAAAAAATTTCATTGTATTTAGCTGAATAGTTGTGTTCTCTGGCAAGTTTCAAGACTTTTCCGGCAAAGATATCCACTTCTGTTTTCCTTTTTGCTTCTACATCCTGGAGCATAGAAGTTTTTCCATCAGGATCGAGTTTGTACAATACGTTGTACCATCTTTTTTTAAGGTCGGATTCATATTCAAGATTTACCCCTTCATATACGGATAGATCTATAACCTCTTTCATCAGGTTTTCCATTAGCTTTCTCACCCCTTCATCCCTCTGGAATACTCCATAGGTAGCCCTTAATACGGCAGATGTCTGGTTCATTCCAACATTTACCATAAACTTCCACCACAACTCTTTTTGCATATCGAGAGGTATTTCGTAAGCTATTTTTGCTTTTTCCAATGCACTCTGGATACGTTTTACTTTTTCGGAAATAGTATCATTTTTAAGTTCCCCAATGAGTAGTTTACCGTAATTTTTACAGTTTATTATATTATCAACCCTTACGGCATCCATACCAACTGTTGTGGTAAAAAGTATCCTATCAAGCCCATATACTTTTGCAATTTCATATTCACTATCAAGACCGTTTAAAATGGATATTATCAATGTATTTTCATGAATTATGCCTTCTAAAAGTGGAATTATTTCATCAAGTTTATCAAATTTCACCGCTACCATTACAAGGTCGACCCTGGTGAATGGATTATCGAGATCGATTGTATCAAAGAGGTAGCCTTGTCCGTTGAATGAGAAAGGTGTATTTTTGAGTTTCAAGAGTCTATCACCGTTTGCGGCAAGGTATGTTTTAAAGTTTGCATTTTGAAACTGGTGGGCATAGAGTATCCCCATTGCACCGGCACCTACGATGGCAACTTTTTTTATCTCACTCATTTGTTCCTCGCAATTAGATAAGTTTCATTAATGTATGATTTTTTTTCTATGATTTCAATATCCTTTAATAAATTTTCGATTTCATTTTCATTAATGGAAAATAACAGCTTTAGCTCTTCCATCGTGCAAGGGCGCATTTTAAGCAAAGTTATTATGGTATCTTTTAAATTATTCGAAACGTGTGGGGGGATCTCCTTAACAAAATTTCCAACAGGTTCCACCAATAATCCTTTTTTCCTAAAAAATATTGCTATATCTAGTAATTCCATCCCTGTTAACCCTCTGGTGTTAGGATAAGCGGGAGGTCTAAATACAGTATTTAATTGAATTTTAGTATATTTAAGCTCTTTGAAATAATCTGCCAATCTATTTAATTCTTCTTCGTTGTCATTTATACCTTTTACGAAAAGTGTTTCGATGAAGATCTTGCCATTATATTTATTTGAAAAATCTTTAAGGGCTTTGAGAATATTGTTCCAATCCAATCTTTTATGTGGTCTATTGATCTTTTTTATCACTTCTAGAGAAATAGCATCCACACTTGGAACGATGATATCCAGATCCATCAGAGCCTTCTGAACAGAATCATCATCAATAAGTGTAGAATTGGTAAGAATGGCTATGGGGTGGGAAACAATCTTTTTTATCTCTTTGATTATGATGTGAAGATCAGAGTTCAAGGTTGGTTCTCCGGCTCCTGTTATTGTCACGACATCGATGTGATCCTTTAGCTGGCTATAACTCTGTTCCAACTCCTTAAGCATAATCTCAATATCAATGTAACTACTTAGTTTATTTGTCAATCTTGTCGTTTTCCCCACTTCACAGTAGAGACAGTCCAGATTACATGTTTTATGTGGTACAATATCGATTCCAAGAGAACTTCCAAGTCTTCTTGAGGGTACTGGACCGAAGATGTATCTCATATTATCTCCTCATACAACACACCATTCTGGGGTGGTAATTTCTTTTGAACATATCAGTTTAATATATTTCAGCTTTTACTATTTTCTTTGACTTTGTAGGTTATCCTCTTTTGGCTGAATTGAAGGTGTTCTTTTTGCTCTCTCAGTTGCGATGTTGCGTTGACACCAGAAGAATATTTATTGAGAAATTTAAGTATTACTTTGTTGTAGACCTTTTTCTCCATGCATTAGAATATTTTTTTTGCTTATTGTTGTCAATAGGTTTTTAAAAAAGAGTTTTTTTATCTTAAAATATGTTGACATAACTTCAAATTAAATTATATTAGATTAAAAACTGAGGTATTGTATGAAGATTACCAAAGCTTCAGATTACGCATTGAGGGTTGTGGGCTTTTTTGCCACTGCTGAAAAAAATAGATACTATATGAGAAATGAGCTGTCGGAGATATGTAGTGTACCGGATAGTTTCTTAGGTAAAATTTTACAACATCTTGTAAAGTCAGGTATATTAGAATCAGAGAGAGGTAAAAAGGGTGGTTTTAGGTTGAGTAAGAACCCTGAAGATATTACTCTTTATGATATTATTAGATCAGTTGAGGGGGAAATAGTAATCAATGAATGTCTTGTGGAGGGTAATGCCTGCAAAATATCCGGTAATTGTAAAATTCATAATGTCCTTGATCAGGTAAGATGTAATTTGATCAATGAACTAAAAAAAGTTAACGTTTCTAATCTTGTATAGTAAATATCTGATAAATAATAAAAAAATCTTCATTTTAATTGCAAAACACCGTTCTATGTTTTTATCTTTTTATTGAATAAAGTGTTATTTTTTTTAAGGTTGATTCTATGGAGAATTTTTAATAGTTATTATAGAATATTAAAACTGGAGGAATATGGTTTATGGAAAAAATAAAGGCTTCATTGACAAAAGAGCCAGAGTTGTCAAGCAATGCGATTACCGTTTTGAAGAAAAGGTATCTTAAAAGAGATGCTGAAGGTAATTTACAAGAAACTCCAAAAGAGATGTTCCAGAGAGTAGCAATTAATATTGCTCAGGCTGATTTAAACTACAATAAGGATGCTGATATAGCAGAGACTGCTAAAAAGTTTTATGATATTATGGTAGATTTAAAATTTTTACCAAATTCTCCTACTCTTATGAATGCTGGTAAAGAGCTTCAACAGCTTTCGGCTTGTTTTGTTTTACCAATAGAAGATTCTTTGGATAAAATCTTTGAAGCTGTAAAATATACAGCATTAATCCATAAATCTGGTGGCGGAACAGGTTTTTCTTTTTCAAGGCTTAGACCTAAAGATGATGTTGTAAAAACGACTAAAGGTGTTTCCAGTGGTCCTATATCCTTCATATCTGTATTTGATGCTGCTACTGAAGTAATTAAACAAGGTGGAACAAGAAGAGGAGCTAATATGGGTATCCTTAGGGTGGATCATCCAGATATAATGGATTTTATATATGCTAAGAAAGATAAATCAAAGCTTACAAATTTTAACCTATCTGTTGGGCTTACTGAAGAATTTATGAAAGCTGTTGAGGAGGGTAAAGATTTTGAATTGATTAATCCAAGAAATAAAAAAGTAGTAGGGAAACTAAATGCAAGAAAAGTATTTGATGAAATGGTTAAACTAGCTTGGGAGGGTGGCGATCCCGGTATAATCTTTTTAGATAGAATAAATAAAGCAAATCCCACACCGAAAGAAGGTGAAATAGAAAGCACTAATCCTTGCGGTGAGCAGCCACTTTTACCCTATGAGTCATGTAATTTAGGGTCTATTAATATAGCTAAATTCGTTAAGGATAAGAAAATAGATTGGGAAGAGCTTAGATATGTAATACATACTAGCGTTCATTTCCTTGATAATGTTATCGATATGAATAAATATCCCATTCCTGAAATAGAGCATATGACAAAAAAGAATAGAAAGATAGGGCTTGGTTTGATGGGATGGGCTGATACTCTTGCTTTACTGGAGATTCCTTATAATAGTTATGAAGGTATAGAATTAGCAGAAAAAGTAATGAAGTTTTTCAATGATGAATCTAAAAAAGCATCTTCAAAACTTGCTGAGGTACGGGGTAATTTTCCAAATTTTGAAGATAGCATATATCCTGAAATGGGTTATAAATATCTTAGGAATGCAACAACTACGACAATTGCTCCAACAGGTACCATATCAATTATAGGTAATGCATCCAGCGGGGTGGAACCGTATTTTGCTATAGCTTTTTATAGGAATGTGATGGATAACACCAAGCTTGTGGAGGTAAACCCATACTTTAAAAATAAAGTAAAAGAATATGGAATTTACTCTGAAGAACTTATGGAGAAGATTGCTGAAAAGGGGATTTTAAAAGATATACCTGATATCCCTGAGAAATTGAAAAAAGTTTTTGTAACAGCCCATGAGATAAGCCCCATCTGGCATGTTAAGATGCAGGCAGCTTTTCAGAAGTATACTGATAATGCGGTGAGTAAAACAGTTAATTTTTCCCATGATGCAACGATAGAAGATGTAAGAAATGCATATCTTCTTGCATATAAACTTGGATGTAAAGGGATCACTATATACAGAGATGGCTGCAGAGAGGATCAGGTAATAAACATAGGAACTAAGACAGAAAAAGAGAAAGAACAGATGAATGTTGAGTATAAGGCTACTTTTACCCCAAGGCCAAGACCAAAGATACTTTACGGTAAAACCATAGAGATGATGACTGGATGTGGTAAATTGTATGTTACTATAAATTCAGATGAAAATGGTGATCCTTTTGAAGTATTTACGAGTATGGGTAAAGCTGGCGGCTGTGCCCAGAGTCAGTGTGAAGCAATTGGGCGGTTAATATCGATAGTATTCAGAAGCGGTGGAGCTCCGGAGACTATTATTAAACAATTAAAAGGTATCTCATGCCATATGAAATTCGGTTTTGGCCCAAATCAGGTGTTGAGCTGTGCGGATGCTGTTGCTAAGGCTATCGAAAAAGCGGTCAATAATCCTGTGGAAATAAGAGTTATCTCCCCAGGTGTTACTGTGGATAAATTACTGGAGCAGGCGGAAGAGAAAGAGGAAGTGGTGGTGAAAAATGGTGCCTGCCCGGAATGCGGTGGTCCTATTCAGTACCTTGAGGGTTGCGATGTTTGTTATTCATGTGGATACTCCCATTGCAGCTAATATTTTAAAATAAAACTTATAATTTCTGTTCTTTTTGCTATCTGTGGTTTAACTGTTACCACAGATAGCAATTACTTTTTGATTCACTGCTATTTGAAAATCTTTTATTTGTGAAAATATTTTTTGTTTGAATTTTTGTCTTATTATTTTAAAATTAAAAATAATAGACTTTCGGGAGTTACATTGTGAGAAAAATTTTTTGTATTATTATTTTTTTAACATCATTTTCATATTGTTATGCCGTTGACAAGCTTCCGATTGGTAGTTCACTTGATGGTTTGGAGTTTATTAAAATAGTTGTGGATTTTAACGTATCATCACCTGATATGATACTTTTAAGACTTGGACTTTTGGAAAAAACTCTTAATGATATTGAAAATAACAATAAAAAGTACGATGTTGTCGTTGCCATTAGAGGTGGAGCGGTGGATTTTATGACAAAAACACCAAAATATATAAAATCTGAATATGTTGAAGCTCACAAAAAAGTTAGAAAAATGATACTTCTATTACAGAGTAAAGGGGTGAATTTTGAGTTATGCGCTATTGCTGCTGGTCTAAGAGGGGTAGAAGTTATTGATATTCTTGAAGAAATCAAAGTGGTAAGAAATGGTTATCTTTCAATTATAGGGTATCAAAATAGGGGTTACGCCTATTTGCCTATGGACTAAAGAATTGTTAAACAATGAAGAGTTTTTAAAATCTAAAAATTTTTGTTGACAATGTTGGTACATCTGTCTATGAGTATATAACAAATTTAGGAGGTGCAAAATGGCACATTTTATAACAGATGTTTGTACAAACTGTGGAGCTTGCGAGGATGAGTGCCCAGTAGGAGCTATCAGCGAAGCTGATGGTAAAAGGGTCATTGATGCTGATACTTGCACTGATTGTGGTGCTTGTGTGGAAGTTTGCCCGGTGGATGCTATTGAAGCACGCTAATTATTCTTATTTGGGGCGTAAGCCCCTTATATTTTAAATAAATTTTCTACTACGTGGGTATGATATGGGGCTTTTCAAAGAGATAAAAGAGGATATCCAGGCAATTTTTGAAAGAGATCCAGCGGCAAGAAGCACTTTGGAAGTGATATTTTGCTATCCAGGATTTCATGCCAGGTTATTCCATCGTTTTGCGCATAGGTTGTGGAATATGAAGCTCTATTTTCTGGCCAGATTTGTGTCCCATATTTCAAGATTTTTAACAGGCATTGAAATCCATCCCGGGGCGAAGATAGGTAAAAGGTTTTTTATCGATCATGGAATGGGTGTTGTTATAGGTGAAACTGCCGAAATAGGAGATGACGTTACTATTTATCATGGTGTTACTCTTGGGGGGGTTTCCTTGAATAAGGGGAAAAGGCATCCCACAATAGGTAATGGCGTAGTGATAGGATCAGGAGCCAAAATTTTGGGGCCTTTTAAAGTTGGGGATGGGGCTAAGATAGGATCTAATTCGGTGGTTATAAAAGAGGTGCCTGAAAATGCTACCGTTGTTGGTATCCCCGGAAGAGTTGTAACTGAATCATCAAGACCCCAGGATTTTGAACATGACAAATTGCCCGATCCTGTTGCAAAAGCTATTTCCTGCATCGTCGATAGAGTGGTGATGCTGGAAAAAGAGATAGAAGAGCTCCGAAAAGGAGGTAAGGATGAAGATAACAACTAAAAGCAGGTATGCAATAAGAGCCATATTTGCAATGTTGGCGTTAGGTGGAGACAAAGAGCCTGTTTCCATAAAGAAGATTTCAGATTTTGAAGATATTTCAGTCAAATACCTTGAACAACTTTTTACAAAATTGAGAAAAAATAAGATAGTAAAGTCTGTAAGGGGAACCCTTGGTGGTTATACTTTTGCTAGGCCTTTAAATGAGATAACGCTTAAAGATATTATTTATTCTATGGATGGACCAATAAAACCTGTGGATTGTATAGATTCTAATGGATGTGAAAAATCAAGTGTTTGTGCTGTTAATTGGGTGTGGTTTGGTCTTAAAAAAGATATTGACAATTACTTTGAAAGAATTACATTACAAAGAATGAAAGATATGCATTTTGGAGCTTAGTTATGGGTATTTACTTTGATAACAGTGCTACTACAAAGGTAGATGAAAGAGTTTTCGAATCGATGATACCTTATTTTAAAGAAAGGTTCGCTAATCCCTCCAGTATACACAAAGAAGGTAGAGCAATAAGAGATGATGTGGAAAAAGCTCGGGAAATAGTTGCAAAAACTATATCAGCCCTGCCGGAGGAGATTATATTCTGTAGTAGTGGAACGGAGTCGGATAATCTGGCTATAAAAGGTATTGCTTTTGCATTGAAGGGGAAAGGTAAACATATAATAACATCAAATATAGAGCATAAAGCTGTACAGGAATCATGCAAATACCTTGAGGAAAATGGATTTGATGTAACGTATCTTCCTGTAAAAAAAGATGGTATTATAGATATAGAAGACTTTAAAAATGCTCTGAGAGATGATACTATACTCGTAAGTATAATGCTTGCAAACAACGAAATAGGCACCATTCAACCTATCAAAGAAATTGGACAGCTTGCCAGAAAACATGGGTTTATTCTTCATACAGATGCTGTACAGGCGGTGGGGAAGATGAATGTTGATGTGTGTGAATTGGGGGTACATCTTTTGAGTTTCTCTGGACATAAGATTTATGCTCCTAAAGGGATCGGAGTATTGTACATAGACAAAGAGCTAAAAAATCTCATCCAGCCGATCATTCATGGTGGACATCAGGAGTTTGGGATAAGATCTGGTACTGAAAATGTCCCTTATATAATAGGTATTTCTGAAGCCTGCAGAATTATACAAAATGAACTGGATAAAGATATCAAGCATATATCTGCCATCAGGGATAGGTTTGAGGAAAGGGTACTGAGTGAGATTCCGGATGTTTATGTGAATGGAGATAAGGATAAAAGGGTTTGCAACATTTCTAATATTACCTTTAGACACATAGAAGCGGAAGCTCTTATGGTTTATGCTTCCGAAATATGTTGTTCCACTGGGTCTGCCTGTTCTTCCGGTGATATCGATGCTTCCCATGTGTTGAAAGCTATAAAAGTCGATCCGGTAGATATTCATGGTTCTATTAGATTTAGCTTTGGTAGATTCAATGCAATACAAGAGGTGGATACTGCTGTAGATATATTGAAAGCAAGTGTTCAAAAGCTCAGGGAGATGTCACCTCTTTATAAGAAGTAAATGATACAGGATGAATGTTAAGCAGATTTTAAAAGATCTTGAGGAGTTGTGCTCGAAATTAGGTATAATATTAAGATATGAGAAGACCTCTGCCCGAGGGGGGCTTTGTAAGGTGGAAGATAAATTTTATATCATAATCGATAAAAAAGCAAAGGATGACTACAAAGTATCAGTAATAGCAAAGTCCATTAAAAACTTCGATTTAAGTAAATTCCATCTCAAACCGAAATTGCGGGAATATCTGGACGAAGTGCAGTGAATTTTGATATTGATGAGATCTTCTTACTTCTGGAAACTGAATACAAAAGATTTGAAACTCCATCTGTCACAAAGATTGCAAATCTTATAAAAGGTAACCCTTTTGCTGTGCTTATTAGCACATTGATATCCCTAAGAACTAAGGATGAAGTGACTCTGAAAGCATCGGAAAGGCTTTTGAGTCGAGCGGACAACCCTTTTGATATGTTGAAATTACAGGTTGATGAAATTGAAAAGCTGATATATCCTGCAGGATTTTACAAGAAAAAAAGTCTTCAAATACTTAATATATCGAAATATCTCTTGGAAAATTATCAGGGAAGAGTGCCGGATAGTTTAGATGAACTTTTAAAAATAAAAGGTGTTGGAAGAAAAACGGCAAATTTAGTTTTGGTGGAGGGGTTTGGTATACCGGCTGTGTGTGTTGATACTCATGTGCATAGAATTATGAATAGAATGGGACTTGTAAATACAAAAAATCCTGATGAAACAGAGATGGTGTTGAGGGAGAGATTACCAGTAAAATATTGGATAAAATGGAATGAATATCTTGTGGCTTACGGACAGAATGTGTGCAAACCTACTTCACCACTTTGTTCTACTTGCAAATTCAATAATTCTTGTGCTAAAATAAATATAAAAAGATGGAGGTAGTGATGGCAGAACTAATTGATAATATAGATAAAAAGCTTATTAATATGCTTATATCCAATTCCAGAACGTCTTATGCAGATATGGCCAAGGAGGTGGATCTTTCATCCCCTTCGGTGATAGAGCGGATAAAAAAGTTAGAAGCAAACGGAATAATAAAAAGTTATACTGCTAATGTTAATTATAAAGCCCTCGGATATGATATTTTAGCTTTTATTGGCATTTCTCTGGACAGTGCCCAGAGTATTTCTGACTTTGAAAAGAATATATCTAATATAGATGAAGATTTGATAGAATGTCATCATGTAACCGGTGACTTTACAATGATAGCAAAAGTTATTACGAAAAATACCGAAACACTTTCCAATTTAATTAAAAAGATTAGAAATATAAAGGGAGTACAGAAGACAAATACTATTTTGGTATTTTCTACTATAATGGATAGGAAAAAACCGGTGTAGAAGTGTTTTTTTCCGTTGTCATACCTGTATACAATAGAACAGATCTACTTAAAAATGCAATTGAATCTGTTTTATTGCAGACCTATGATAATTATGAAGTTATCGTTGTGGATGATGGATCTTTGATTGATATTTTTAAAGTCTTAAGACCTTATCTTTCAAGAATTAATTATATTAAAATACCTGAAAATAAAGGTGTTAGTTTTGCCAGAAATGTTGGTATAGAAAACTCCAATTATGATTTTATCGCTTTTCTTGATTCGGATGATATCTGGCTGCCAAACAAGCTGAAGTTACAGAAAGATTTTATGGAGAAAAATCGATTTTTGATCTGCCATACTGATGAATTCTGGTTTAAAAATGGTAGATTTGTAAATCAGGGAAGGAAACATGGGAAGTATGGTGGGAAGATATTTGCTAAAATTTTAGATTTTTGTAGAATAAGCCCATCATCGGTGGTGATTCATAAAGATATATTCAGGCATGTTGGTTTATTCGACGTTGGCCTTCCGGTTTGTGAGGATTATGATATGTGGCTAAGAATTGCTTTACATTATAGTATAGGGTATCTTCCCATAAAAACAATTATCAAAGTTGCCCATAATGGTCATCAATTGAGTCTTAATACACCATATCTGGAATATTATAGATTGCTTTCCCTTTGTAAATTATTAAAATTTAATTTTTTGAATGAAACAATGAAAAAATCTGCTATAATAGAATTGGAGAGGAAATTTAGTATTGTTCTGGAAGGCTTAAAAAAGAAAAATATCTAAAGAGGTCATTATGAAGAAGATTATTTTTGCACTTATGCCACTTATTTTGAGTGGTTTTTTGTATGCTGCGGATATTATCGATGAATGGGACTGGGTGGTGCCACCTGAAAAACCAGGATTGTTAGATTACATCGTTGATAATGAGACGGCCCTTTTGATTTTGGATATAGAGGAACTTACATGTAACAAGGATAGACGGCCAAGATGTCTTGAATCTGTTCCAAATATCGAAAAGATTATTAAGAAAGCCAGGTCAAATGGGGTATTTGTGGTATATTCCCTTACTCCAAACGGAACTAAAGATACGATTCTATTACCTGTAAAACCGATTGATGGTGAACCAATAGTGAATTCGAGTGTGAATAAATTTTTGAACACAGAACTGGATAAAGTGCTAAAGGATAGGAATATTAGAAAATTGATCATTACAGGTACTGCCGCAAATGGGGCTGTGCTTTTTACTGCTACTGAAGCTGCCCAGAGGGGGTATTTAATTGTTATTCCGGTTGATGGTATATCCGCCGATCTTTATGGGGAGCAGGCGGTGATATACACTCTTTTAAATGGACCAGGTACGAGAAATAAGGTATTGCTGACAAAAACAAATATGATAAAATTTTAAAAAAGGAGGTATTATTTATGTCAGAAACAAAATCAAACCTTAAAGAGGCTTTTGCTGGTGAAAGCCAGGCTTATCAGAAATACGTTGCATTTGCAAAGAAAGCAGAAAAAGAGGGTTTTAAAAACGTTGCCAAGCTTTTTAAGACAACCGCCGAGGCGGAGAGAATCCATGCAGAAGGACATTTGAACGCACTTGAAATGATTTCCTCCACTGCGGATAATCTCAAGGCTGCGATCGAAGGTGAAACCTTTGAATTCACCGAGATGTACCCCCCAATGCTGGAAAAGGCTGTGGAAGAAGGTCATAAAGCAAAAATAATGTTTAACTTTGCCATTAAAGCGGAAGAGGTACACGCAAAGCTTTATAAAAAAGCTCTTGAAGCAGTGGAGACCGGTAAGGATTTAGAAAATACCGATTTCTATCTCTGTCCTGTTTGTGGATATATAGAATTTGATGCAGCACCATCGAAATGTCCAATTTGTGGTGTACCATCCGATAAGTTTGTAAAAGTTGCTTAAAAAAAATGTGAAAGGGTAATGAACTGCCCTTTCACATTCTGTGAAATATTTTCACATTTTTTATTATATTTGTTTGAACATATCTTATATTTAATAGTAAGGTCAATTGGCATCTTTTTTGATATTAAGGAATGAAAAAATGGAGGTTTGTTTTTATATGTTCAGAAAAATTGTATCACTTACAACATTGTGGTCTTTTATAGGGATGACCCTTACCGGTATCGTCCTATTTATAGTTCCAGAAGGTAGAGTTGCTTATTGGGCAGATTTACACATAATAGGATTGACTAAGGATCAATGGGGGGATTTGCATACTACAATCTCTGCATTATTCATGATTTCTGGTTTGCTTCATACTTATCTCAACTGGAATGCCATTATCCTGTATTTCAAGTCAAAAGCTAAAAAGATCGTCGTTTTTACACCGAGTTTTATCATTTCAACGATTATATTTTTAGTATTTATTTTTGGGACATATTATAAAATTTCCCCTTTTAATGACTTACTTGTCCTGAGTGATAAGGTAAAGGAAAGCTGGAGAGATAAAGTTGGAACCCCCCCATATCCACATGCCGAGTTATCAAAGTTGAGTGAGTTGTGCAAAAAAGAGGGATTGGATATTAATGTTGTGGTTCAGATTTTGAAAGATAATAATGTACAGTTTAGTTCTGTGGATGAAAAATTTTTGGATATTAGCCGTAAAAACAAGCTTAGCCCATCTTCATTGTGGGATCTTGTAGAATCGAAGTATGATGACTATGAAGAAAAGATTAAAGGGGATAATAATGCTTCTTTAGAAAAAGTGATTACTGAAAATCAACCAACAGGACTTGGTAAGATGAAACTTTCTGAATTTAGCAAGAAATACAAAATAAATATAGACGAAGCAATCACAATGCTCAAAAAAGAGGGATTTAACCCTAAAGAGGGTATGACACTGAAGGAGATTGCAGAACAAAAACAAGTAGTTCCTATGGATCTGTATGATTTATTAGTAAAAAATAAAAAGAAATGAACTACTTATGTGAAGAAGAGGGATAATCCCCCCTTTCTTTGTTAGCTTCCAAAATCGTCAAACCTGATATTACCCCTTTCCACACCTAAATTATCAAGCATCTCCAGGACAGCTTTAAGCATAGGTGGAGGTCCACATAGATAATATTCTACAGATTCTGGCTCCGGATGATTTTTTAGGTAGTGTTCAAAAACCACCTGATGGATAAATCCTACATACCCCTGCCAGTTATCTTCAGGTAGGGGCTCTGAAAGGGCGATATACCATTTAAAATTATCAAATTTGGTTTGTAGTTTTTCAAAATCTTCTGAATAAAAGATCTCTCTGAGGCTTCTTGCACCATACCAGTATGTTATTTTCCTTTTTGAATTAAGCCTTATTAATTGATCAAAAATTATTGACCTTAAAGGTGCCATTCCGGCTCCGCCACCAATAAATAACATTTCAGCATCGGTATCTGATGCTTTGAATTCACCAAATGGACCTAAAATTGTTACCTTATCCCCGGGTTTGAGGGAGAAGATATAAGATGAACCTACACCTGGAGGGATATTGATACTCCTGGGGGGAGGTGTTGCTATTCTCACATTTAGTTTGACTATCCCTTTTTCAAGAGGGAAGTTTGCCATAGAATAGGCTCTTATTACTTCCCGGTCATTTTTAGATCTTAAGCTCCATAGGTTGTATTTATCCCAATCCGGCTTGTACTCATCTTCTATAATGAAATCCTTAAAGGATAACGCATAAGGTGGTATTTTTATCTGTATATATCCGCCTGCTTCAAAATCGAATTCATCAGTGGGAAGCTTCAAAACTAATTCTTTTATGAAGGTGGCAACGTTTCTATTTGATATTACCTCACAATGATATTCTTTTGCATTAAATACTTCCGGTGGCAAGAAGATTTTCAGATCATTTTTTACCGGTAACTGGCAGGAGAGTCTAAAGCCCTCTTTTTCAAGTTTCCTTGAAATATGTGCTTTTTCTGTGGGTAGGAGTGAACCTCCCCCTTCCAGAACTTTTACTTTGCATTGGCCGCAGGATCCACCACCTCCACAGGCGGAAGAAACGAATATTTTTTCTGATGCTAAAATATTCAACAATTTATCGCCAGGGGAAGTTTCTATCTCTTTTTCATTGTTTATTAATATTTTTACTTTACCTTCTTTCACAAGGAATTTTCTGGCTTCAATGATGAAACCCACCAGTATAAGGATCAAGAGAGTGAAAAAAATCGTTCCAACTAATACAATCACAACTGTATCCCCGAGAATATCATAAATGCCACGGCCATTATACCCGCGGCAATGAAAACAATACCAAGCCCCCTAAGACCGTATGGAATATCGCTGTATTTCATCTTTTCTCTTATGCCAGCTAGTCCGATAATAGCAAGAGCCCAACCTGTTCCACTACCAAACCCGTAAATTATAGATTCTGGAAAAGTATATCCTCTTTGGGCCATGAAAAGAGTGCCGCCTAATATTGCACAATTTACTGTTATAAGTGGCAGAAAGATCCCAAGAGCAGTGTAAAGCTTGGGGAAGAATCTATCCAGAATCATTTCAAGAACTTGAACGATTGCAGCTATCACCCCAATGTAAACGACTAAACTTATGAAACCAAGATTTATATCTACAAGTCCAAATCTCTCCATAGCTCCATCTTTGAAAACAAAGGTGTAAAGTAGATTGTTTATAGGTACTGTTATAGTTTGGACAACCACCACCGCTACACCCAGCCCTTTTGCAGTTTCAATGTTGTTGGAGACAGCAAGAAAAGTACACATCCCAAGGAAAAAAGATAATGCCATATTTTCAATGAAAATCGATTTTATGAGGAGACTAAGATATTGCTCTATCATTTAATCCCCCTTTTTCTCTTTTCTCGTTCTTTTACAAACCAGATGATGGTGGCAATTATAAAAAATCCGCTGGGAGCAAGTAGAAACATGCCATTAGGTATGTACCAACCACCATTTACTTTTAACTTAAATATCTCATATCCAAAAAGCTTACCAGTACCTGCAAGCTCCCTGATGGTACCAACTATGACAAGAATTAGTCCATATCCGATACCATTTCCAAGACCGTCAAGGAAGCTCAAAAAAGGTGGATTCTTTAATGCAAAGGCCTCTGCTCTACCCATAAGGATGCAGTTGGTGATAATAAGTCCCACAAAAACTGACAACTGCTTGCTTATGTCAAAAAAGAATGCTTTTAAAAACTGATCAACAATTATAACAAAAGATGCAATGACAGTCATTTCAATGATAATTCTTACAGATGTTGGTATCTGGTTTCTCATAAGACTTATAAGAAGATTACTCAATGCAACCACCACAGTAACAGAAAGCCCCATTACAAGGGCAGTTTTAAGCTGTGTGGTTACTGCAAGGGAGGAACATATCCCCAGAACCTGAATAGTTATTGGGTTGTTTACAAATATCGGTCCAAGAAATGTATCATTTTTAATTCCCATTGTATTGAGATCTTCAGAAAGCCCTATAAAACCGTACATCGTAGACCATAAACCGTTTCCATAAACGAAAAGAACAACTTTTTTTTAGCTTACCATCTTTTGAAAAAATATAAGCTGGTATTTTGGATGGATGGGAACCGATACCTATTATATCATCCTTTTTCGGGATCTTTATGGCATTTTCGTCTGTTGACAGGAGCTTGAAGTTTTTAAAAAAAACTGAATCTGAATTTATACTCTCATATTCCCCTGTTTTAATATCCACCATAACTATATTCATTTGAAGTTTTTTATCACCTACAAGGGATAATATATGTTTTAGCCTGTCCTGTTGTATATTTGTATCCTGTTTTTCTTTAAGTAAATAGACCGATAGGGAGACTAAAAAAGAAAAGAAGAGAGCAACCACCAAAGATACAAAAAATATTCTAAGCTTTGTCTCTTTCATATTTCAATGCTCTGTTTTTTATATATCTTTTGATAAATATGCTGTCTATAAAAGGAGCAAAAATATTCCCAAAAAGTATGGCAAGCATTGTCCCTTCAGGGAATGCAGGATTTATAACTCTTACAAGGGCATTTAGAAAACCTACTAAAAAGCGGATGTTTCCCCTATGGATCCTGGTATAAACCCCAAGAGTCCATCCACAAATGTATAGCCAAAGTCAAACCCTTTAGAAGAGAATGCAGCAAGTGGAGTGGCTTTTGAATATCCATCAACCGCAACCCACATTGTATTACCGGTTACAGATTGGGGGTATGAGAAGAATAGAATAGCCCTTGAGAATAGGGCAGGGTTTACGAAGTTTCTACCTGTCCCACCAAAAACCTCTTTGCCGAATACTAATCCCACACTGAGAGCCAGGGCTGCCTGCCATAGGGGGACAGTTGGAGGTAATATAAGTGGGTATAATAGACTTGTCACCAGAAATGCTTCAGCAATCTCATGTTTTCTCACCACTGCAAATAAGACTTCCCAGAAACCACCCACTATCAATGTGATTAAATAAAGGGGGATGAAATATAGTGACCCAACAAAAAAGTTTGAAAATATCGAACTGGGGTCATGGTTAATTCCAAAGAACTGTACAATTTCATTGCGAAAACCTATTAGATGGAGTCCTGATTGTTGTAATACGATATTTGCCTGATATCCAACGTTGTAAATACCGAATATTGCAGTTGGCATTATTGCAAAAAATACTATTATCATCGTTCTTTTAAGATCAAGCCCATCCCGTATGTGTGTTTTACCATCAGTTCTTATCAATGGATCGTAAAGGAAGGTTTCCACCATTTCAAAAATGGGAAAAAATTTTTCGTATTTTCCACCTTTATGGAACAGTGGAGCTATTTTTTCGAAATACTTCCTCACATTTCACCTTCTATTTCATCAAGTATCTTGCGTAAATATACAGCATAGTCATACTTTCCCACACATACAAAAGTAAACACAGACATATCCTCTTCACCAAAATCCAGAACACCTAATTTTTCTGCCATTTCAATATCTTCAACCAAAAGATATCTCAAGAAATGTGTTATTGGAAGGTCAAGCAAACAGACTTTTTCATAGGAACCCACAGGTACCATAGGTCTAAAGCTACCATTTAAGGATGTATTGAAAACAACCTCTTTTTTTAATAGTTTTGATAGGAACACATTTTTTACAGAAAATCTATTTAAACCTGGCTTTAACCATCCCATAAACTCTCTTTCATTTGCCTCTTTTAAAGATGATATTATATTTATGTACCTATTGATATAATTGGTTTTGTTTTTAACCTTTCTACCGTGAAGAGGTGAGCCGGATATTATTCTTATCTCTTCGTTAAATTGAATGAGTGGATCCACTGAAGCATGGTTGTATACTCTATATAAACTGTTATTTACCCCTTCCCCTGCAACAGAAATGACTTTTTGATTATCTATGATATTATCTCTAAAAAGCTTTCCTATGGCTATTATATCCTGATAGTCTATGTACCAGATAGATCTTTTTCTGTTTAGTGGGTATAGATTATTGATATGTGTTCCCACAAGACCTGCCGGGTGAGGGCCCGATACATCTATTATTTTTAAGTTTTCCAATTCTAAGTCGAAAGTTACCTTTTTGTCCTTGATCAGATAAAGATCTGTCTTCGTCAGGATACTAAAAATCTTTAGACCCATTTTAAGATACTCTTCGTTTCCGTTTAAAATAGTTTTTACGTCAGGTGAGTATGGTCTGGTATCTATTAGCATTGCAAAAATTTTATCAGGTACCACATCAGGATTGGCCACTTTGTCAAATGGTCTCTGCCTTATGGATATCCAGAATCCTGAGTTTATTATGATATCAATGATTTTATCTCTGTTTTCTTTTTTCAATGCAATTTTTGATAAATTTTCTGGATAATTGTAGACAGAAGGTTCCCCTTTAAAAGAGTAAGATATAAATCTTCTTTTTTCACCTCTTGTTATTTCACAAACCTCACCATTAACAAATGAATAGAATCTTATGCCTCTATTTTTCGCATCATAAAATAGCAGGTCGCCGGGCTTTATTAAATCGCCTGGATTTTTTTCAAATTTAGGTTTCAAAGATATGTAGTCATCTGATACTATGCCAAATTTATTACTTTTATAATGAATGATTTCTCCAGATATCTCTTTTTCTAATGGTAGATTCAACCCTTTTTTAAATATCAATATCATAATTTTTATTGTATAAAATATATAAGTTTTGTCAAATTAATTTAATTTATTTTTTCTCATTCTTGACATACCCAAATAAAAATATTAGTATCAATACAAAAGTTAGGGTGAAATATGAAGATATTATTGACAAACGATGACGGGATATATTCAAAGGGAATTTACTCTGCCTATGAAGAACTTAGCAAGATAGGTGATGTGGTTGTGGTGGCTCCTATAATGGAGCAGAGTGCTGTGGGGCATTCAATCACAATTTCTACGCCACTTAGGATTTATGAGGTTAATAGAAAAGATAAATTTTTTGGATACGGTGTTCAGGGGACTCCAGCTGATTGTGTAAAGCTTGCATTTTACGATATCCTCACAACTAAACCAGATATCGTTGTTTCTGGTATAAATCATGGTGCAAATCTTGCGTCAAATGTGATATACTCCGGTACAGTTTCCGCTGCCACGGAGGCTGCTTTGCAGGGTGTCAGAGCCTTTGCGGTTAGTCTTGCATCTGTAGCTTATAATGATTTTTCTGTGGCTGCAGAGTTTACAAGAAAATTTGCAGAACTTTTTGTAAAAAATGATATCAATCATAATATAATATTTAATATAAACGTACCACCACTTAGCAAAAGTGAGATAAAAGGTTGGCGCTATACCATACAGGGTAAGAGTAAGTATCTTGACACATTTGAAAAACGGGTTGATCCAAGAGGAAATACATATTTTTGGCTTACAGGAGAGAGGATTACTGTGGAGCATGGTGAAGATTGTGATGATTTTTGGGTTTCCAAGGGGTATGTGAGTGTTACACCGATAAAATATGACCTTACGGATTATGATATTTTTAATAAACTTAAAGGAACAGAGGTGGAAATATGAGAAGATTTCTTGTAATATTACTTCTACTGTCGTCATTGGTTGTAATTAGTGGCTGTGATGGCTGTTCTCAGAGTAATCCAAGTTCTCCAGATCAGTCAAATACAGCAAAATGAAGAAAAGTTTTTTATATATAGTAATTTTTATCTTCCTTTTTGCCGCATCCGGCTCTGCCAGGGTCAAATTACCTGAATTTTCTTTTATTGGTAAAGAGATAGGGAAAATAACTGTAAAGCCAAGTTTTGCTGATATTAATATAAAATTTAAGGCTGAGAGTTCGGTAAATATATATCTTGAAAAGCTCAAGATTGAACATCAGAAAATCGATAAAAATGACTATTCATTTGAAGAACCTGGTTTTTTCTTTGGCGGAACCGTAAGGACTGCAATTGCTTCTATCTTTGTTGGTAATAAAGCATACAGAAATTACATTGCAAAAAAATTTTTTCAGAAGGAGTATTTACACGTAGTAGATGGGTATGAAAAGTATGCAGAAAAACTAAAGGGTGGGGATTTTGAAACGGAGATAAAACTTTTTTATGCTATAGCACTAATGGAAACAAGTAATCCCAACAAGGCGGTGGAGATACTTGAAGAGCTTTCCCTGAATAACGATAATGTAAGTTTTTTCGCTCAGGACAAGCTGTTTGAATATTTGAATAGAACCGATAATTTAGAAAAAAAGGTGGCGATATGTGGAAAGTTGAGTCATTTTACGGAGTATTCCTTAAATAGCTGCCTCGATGCCTACTATAAGAAAGATCTCTATGATGAGATCATATCAATTAGTGATAAAAATAGTAATTTGATTGATAAAAATAAGCAGCTTCTTGTTTATAAAATAGCTGCCCAATATGCCAAAGGTGATTTAAAAAATGTTGCTAAATACGATCCGGATATCTATAAAGATGTGGTGGCTTATATTGCTGATGCGAATTTAGAAAAGGGGGAATTAAATAAAGCTGAATCGATGATAAATCGCATAGACCAGAAGGATGTAAAAGATTTCTATCAGCTTAAGCTTGCAATTATTAAAAAAGATATCACTTATATAAAAAGTAATTTAAATAATATTGCCACTGACAATAATAAACTTTTCCTTGTTTTGTACTATATCAGTAAAAACTTTGACAATTTAGATATAGTACTTCTCAAAAACCTCAAATTTGAAAAGCCTGTTTATTATGATTATATCAATTTTTACATTGGTCTTTATCTGGTTAAAGAAAAGGAATATATGGAGGCTTCAACTTATCTTAATAAAATAAGTTTTTATGAAGAGCTTATAGAGAATAGCATATTTTATCTGGGTGTTTGTTATTACTATACAGATTATGGACTGTCTGATATATTTTTTAACAGATACCTTGGGGTGGGTAAAGATCCAGAGAAGTTAAACATAGCAAGATATATGATCGCCCAATTTCTATTTGTGGATAAAAAATACGATGATGCTATAAAATCGCTTGATAAATGCGACCTGATACAGTGTAATGAATTGAAAGCTGAGATATTTTTCAATAAGGGGGACTATAATAAAGCTGCATCTTTGGCTTCTTTTGTGATTACTGATAGGGGATTTTTGATCGCTGCATCTTCTCTATTTAATTTGAAGAATTATGAAGGTGCTTTGCAATATCTCAATAAAATTCAGAATGCCAATAGGGAATCAAACTTTCTTAAGATGCTTACGTATTTCAAACTCGGGGATATTCCAAAAGGTCTTGATATATATAAAAAGTACAATTATGACAGGGAATTTACAGAAAATGCCGTTTTATATCTCTATTTAGGGAATTACTATTCTGATGTTATAAATATTCTTCAAACTAAAGATAAAATCACAGCTGAACAGGAGTTAATGCTTGCCAATTCATACTTTTCTCTCGGCAACCACAACGAATCTGTAAAAAGGTATTTTGACCTGATCGATAAAAAGGTTTATATATATGAATCTGCTATGGCTATATTTTCAATCGCTCAACAAAATAAGGATGCTAAAATGTTGGGTAATATTCTATCGAAGGTTTCAAATCTCAAGTTTGAAAATAAGGATACGCTGTTAATTAGTATGATAAGATATCTTTTTGAAAATGGAGATAAAAGAATTGCTTTAGAACATATAAATAAATTTGTGAAGAGCTTTCCCACATCTAATTATCTCAAAGAGGCTTATATACTAAGAGGCTACATAAATGAATCCCTTGGTTTTTTTGATGATTGTATAAAAGATGCCGATAGAGTTATCGATTATAACCCTAAAGATGAGGAGGCTTATTATATTAAAGCAATATGCAGTAAAAAAATAAATAAAGATACCTCTTTAAAAATATTTGAGGAATTGGTTAATAAAAGTGTAAGGTTTAAAGAGGTTTCATTGAAGGAGATCGTTTCTTTGAGTGATGATCCTGTTCAGATCAGTAATTACCTTCCACAGGTGAAAGCTATTGACCTACTTTTATATTATAAGACTCTGGTGAGGATGCTGGGTCTGCTGGAAGTTAGAAAAGATTTTCCTGAATACGATAAGTATATAGATGAGCTTATTGCATCTCGGGATGAGTCGTTTGTCCCTGCTGGATATTATTATAAAAGTGTTCTTATGTATACAAAGAATGATACTAAAACAGCATTGAATTATGCGATGAGGTGCCATTACCTTTTTCCTAAATCCCCTTTCACATATAAAGCTCTGCAATTGGCTATGCAGATTTATAAGAAAAATGGTGATCAGGAATCAGCCAAAAAGGTGGAAGATATAATTAAAAATTATGATAAAGGAGGCAATTGATGTTTGAAATTATCCAGAAAGGTGGAATAATGATGTACCCTATTATTCTACTGTCGGTAATATCCCTTGGAATTTTTTTGGAAAGGTTGTTTGTACTTCGTGTTTCCAATTTTGTCCCCAAAGTATTTTTAGATAAATTGTCGCTTTTTTTAGCTAAGAAAGATTTTGAAGGGGCAATTCAGCTTTGTGAAGCTGATAGATCATCCATAGCAAGGATAGCTAAGGATATAGTAAACAACATTGACCTTCCTGTTTCCAGGCTTACCGAATTTGTGGAAGAAGCTGGAAATTTTGAGGTTCAAAGATTGGAAAGGTTTTTGCCCACACTCCAAACGGTGGCCAGTCTTGCCCCCCTTTTGGGATTTCTGGGTACTGTGCTTGGAATGATCCAGACATTTATGGTTATGGCAAATCAAGGGAATGCTAATATACAGGCGCTTTCTGGTGGTATTGCAGTGGCACTTTTAACCACTGCGGCCGGTCTTTTTGTGGCGGTTCCCACCGTTATATTTTACCATATAATCAGACATAGGGCGGATAAGATTTCTCTTGAACTTGAGAAGGCAACATCCCAAATAATGAACCTCATTTTTAAAGAGGGTGGAAGATGAAATTCCGTAAGGATAGAATAAAAAATAGTGGTATTGAAGTTCCCACAACGTCAATTACCGATATAATATTTTTAATCGTTCTTTTCCTAATGGTTTCTGCGACTTTTACCACATACAATATAAATAACCTTAATATAAGTCTCCCAAAAGCTAAAGGGGAAAATGTAGCCGAGACAAAAACTATAGTAATTGCCATAACAAAAAATAGGGAATTTTCAATAGAAAATCAAAGGATTGATCCAAATCTTATACCTTCCAGATTAAAGGAATACCATGACAAATTTCCTGACGCCAGTATTATGATTCAGGCGGATAAAGAAGCTTTACATGGGGATGTGGTGTACGTGATGGATGAAAGTAAAAAGGTAGGTTTTAATAAGCTGGCTATTGCCGCGGAGACCGAAGAGTAATGAAACAATTTAGCAGAACGACGCTATACATAATTGTATCATTCCTGATTCATCTAACAATATTACTATATCTACCAAACCCTGATTTTAGTATAAGGATAAAGAAGAGAGAGCCGATAGATGTAGAGCTAATAAAGGTTCCTTTAAACGTTGCTAAGGCTGAGTTGAATATACAAAAGGCTGAAGTGGGCAGGGCAAGTGTTGGGGACCATAAAAAAAATAGGCCTAATTCATCAGGTATTTTAAAGCCTAATGTGGATCTGCCGATTGTTAGTGTAATGGAAAAAATACCAGTATCCAATAATCTCAATGAAAATGTTAATATATCAGCTAATTATAATAAAAATATGAATTTAAATCTTGGTAAGGAGATAGCCGCATCTGAATCAAAATTGAAGTCTGGAAAAAATGATGGCAGTGGTGATAAAAAAGTTGTTTCCACTGGAAAAAGTGATTTCTTTGAGATAAAAGGTAATACAAAAAATGAAAGGAGAATTGTTTATATCCCCGAAAAGCCTACCTTTTCGTTGGAGTCGAATACGAAGGTTAGGTTGAGGTTTAGCATAGATAGCAATGGGGTACCATATTCTATAATACTTCTTTCAAGAAGCAATCCGAATATAGAAAAGCTGGCAATAAAGTTTGTTAGCGGTATTAGATTTGAATCTGTAACATACAAAGATATTGACACTGCGGAAATAACAGTCTATTTTAACGTTCGATAATATGAGTGATATTTTAAAAGATATTATAATAAAAAAGATTTCAGATAGAGGTAAGATTACCTTTGCCGAGTTTATGGAGATGGCATTATACTATCCAGGGCTTGGCTATTACCAGAAAGAGAATCCTTTCGGGGTTACTGGTAGTTTTTATACCTCAGTGAATGCCTCAGAAACGTTTGGTTTTTCAATAGCAAGAAGTAATTTGAATATTATAAGACAGTTTGGTCTTCAGCCAAACCTTTGTGAGATGGGTGCCGGCTCTGGTTTACTTGCCAATGATATCCTGAACTATTATAGAGATCACGAGCCAGGATTCTATGATGTTGTTAAATATACTATCATAGAAAAAAGTGAATACCTTATAAATAATCAAAAAGAAGTGCTGAAAAACCATGTTGGAAAAGTTGATTGGGTAAGTTTTGATCAGTTCTGTAACTTTGAAGGGGTCTTTTTCTCCAACGAACTGGTGGATGCATTCCCTATACATAGAATTATTAATATTTCCGGAGATCTAAAAGAGATATATGTCATTTATAAAGAGGATAAATTTCAGTTTTACCCAGATCTTTTTTCCACAGAAAAGATTTCAGATTATATAAATAGACTTAAAATTAAGCTGGTGGACAAACAGATTGCGGATATAAATCTAGATGCCACAAAATGGATAAGAGCCTTAGGGGAAAAGATTAGAAAAGGTGTTGTGGTTACGATAGATTATGGTTGGCCGGCTGAAAAGCTTTATGCACCTTTTAGAATGGATGGAACTGTCACCTGCTATTTTAAACATAAACAGAATAACGATTTTTTTGAAAGAATAGGAGACCAGGATATCACCGCATTTGTGGATTTTAGTGGACTTATGGTATACGGAAAAGATGTGGGACTTGAAGTTGTAAATTTTTTACCCCAAACCTTGTATCTTGTGCAGAGTGGGATACTTGATTATGTTGCAAATGCAAAAACAGATCTGCAGAGGGCGGCTATCAAGTCTCTGATTATCCCTGAGGGTGGTTTTGGGACTAATTTTAATGTTTTAATACAATCTAAAAATCTAAACGTTCCTGACAGTTTTATACACAAAAAGAGTCCAACTGAGACATTTGTACAATTAGCAGAATCTTACGAGAAACTTAATATTGAAAGTATCTGATATTATTTCAAAAAAATATAATATTTCCAAAAGGCTGGCTAAAAAGTATCTAAAAGAACGCAGGGTGTCATACCAGGGGAAAATCGTAAAGGATGATTACATTGTTGAACAATTTAACGACCATTTTGTTTTAGAGGTAAGCTGTCCTGAAATAAATTTCAATTTAAAAGAATTTTTATTAGATGATTTTAGAGATGTTATATTCTTTTATAAGCCACCTTTTATGCATACAGAGCGGCATAAACCAACGGATGACTTATGTTTATCAGATATATTAACGAGTGAATTTAAAGATTTCCGTTTTATAAGTAGACTTGATTTTGAAACGGATGGCGTTATTGCTGCCATTAAAAATAGCTACCAACCTGTAAAGGTTTATAAGAGATATATAGCCTGGGTGAAAGGCATAGTAAATGAGAATATCATTTTTGATAAAAAGATAGATGCAAATAAAAAGAAAAAGGTATCAATCATAGATCAAAAAGGAGATAACGTTCTTGTTATCAAACCAATTAGAAATTACTCTTTTTATACGTTGGTGGATGTTGGGGTGGATTTTGCCCATAGACATCAGATCAGGGCAGCTTTATCCTATCTAAATTTTCCAATAGTAGGTGATAAACTATATGGGGATGGAGATTATGAAAGGCTTCTTTTGCAATGTTATTTTACCCAGATAGATGGTTTTTCCCTTTTTTTAGATGACATCAGACCTGCGCTGTCTATTGCATCTTTACAAAATTTTCAGTAAATTTACAAAATTTATAGTTGACAAATGGGATATGTTTGGATATTCTTTCAACAATACTAATAATAAACCTCCTTTCAAATTGCCCCCGGGTAGGGGGTTTTTTAGTGATTGGAGAGGCCATATTTATTGATCTTTTCGTTTAATGTTACACGGGATATGCCTAAATTTTCTGCGGTTTTCGATCTGTTTCCATTGTGTATTTTTAGAGCTTCCTGAATCAGCTTTTTTTCAATATAGCTGATAAATTCGTTTAATGTATTAGTTTTAAAATTTTCGAAAATCCATTTTATAAGATTGTCGGATGTAAGATCACAATCGCTGGTACCGTTTTTAATGAAATAAATACTATCCTCATCGATACAGTTATTTTTTGCCAGAATGATTATTTTTCTTATGACATTTTGAAGCTCCCTAACATTTCCTGGCCAATTGTAATTTTCAAGCATATTTAGAACGTCACTGGAAATATAAGATATATTTTTGCCTGCTTCATTTGAGTATTTTTTTATGAAATAGAATAGCAGATGTTTGATATCTTCTTTCCTTTTTCTAAGAGGTGGGATGTGAATGTTTATAACATTTAATCTGTAGAATAGATCAAGCCTGAATTTCCCTTCTTCCACCAATTCTTTTAAATTTCTGTTTGTGGCGGCAATAATTCTAACGTCCACCTTTTTAAAACTTGTGGCACCAAGTTTTTCCACAACACCGTTCTGAATAAATCTAAGCAGTTTTGACTGAAGCTTAAAAGGTAGTTCTCCGATTTCATCCAGAAAAATCGTTCCTGTGTCGGCAAGCTCAAATTTACCAGGCTTTGATTTGAATGCTCCGCTGAAAGCACCTTTTTCATATCCAAATAGTTCACTTTCAAGTAGTTCGAATGGAATGGCGGCACAGTTTAATACTATATATGGATTATCTGATCTGTTGCTGTTTGATTGGATAAGGTTTGCTATCAATTCTTTGCCTGTTCCACTTTCTCCTGTTATCAGTACTGGGGTGTCTGTCTTGGCTATATTTGCCACCATTTTTAAAATATCTTTTATCTCATCTGATGTCCCTATTATGAGTTCATCAACAGGATAATCTGGTATTTTGATATAACCCTGATTTGAAAAAGGTACATCCTTATCTATATATTTATTGATAATAGCTTTAATTTCATCTACTTCTATTGGTTTGAATATGAAATCCTCGGCACCTTTTTTAATTGCATTTATTAAAGTATTGTTGGTGCCGTAAGCAGTCATCATCACTGATGGTAGATCTGGATAAATACTTTTAACCTTTTCCAACACTTCCAATCCATCTTCATCAGATAATTTATAATCGAGCAGTAAAAAAGAGATATGCTCTTTTGACAGAATTTCCAAAGCTTCCTTTGAATTGTTTCCTATGAAAACTTCATAATCCTGCGAAAGTACACGATTTAAACTGTAAGTGAGGGCTTTATCGTCATCAATTATCAGTATTTTCGTTTTCATCTTTAATTTCTATCACAAATTTTGTTCCATTTCCATAACTTTTATCAACAAATATTCTTCCATTTAACAGTGCAACAAGATTTTCCACATAGGCTAAACCAAGACCGGTACCAGATTTTTTAGTGGTAAAAAATGGGATGAATATCTTATCTTTTATATCATCAGGTATTCCTGAGCCGTTGTCAGTGAGTTCGAATACAATTTTGTCATCTCTTTTAAAGAAATTGATAGATATGTTATCGGAGCCAGCATTTATTGAGTTGGAAATTAAATTTTCAAAGATCATTAACAACTTTTCATAGTTTGATCTAAAGCTGATTTCTGTACTATTGAAATTAAAATTTACCCCTTTTAAACTCGAAAAATTATTAAGAATTTTGTTAAATAGTTCAGATACTTTAACCTCTTCAAAAGCTATTTTGGTATCTTTTGATAGTTGCATGAATTCATTTATAAGCTTCAGCATTCTATTTAATTCGGAGTTTATTACTTCTATATCTTTTTTCGCATCATCAGTTTTAATAACGTTTCTCAAAGGGGTTAAAAGTAGTTTGATGGTCATTATTGGATTCTTGAGATGATGAGCCAGACCTGCTGCCATCATACCTATTGAAAATATTTTATCTTTTATTATTATCTCTTTTTCCTGCTCGATATTTTTATGGATCTGTTTTAAAAGATTTTTAGACAATTGTATAATGGTTTCTTTAAGTTTTATAATCTCATTTGGATCATTATGATGAATAGTTACACTTTTCGGTATGCTGGAAATATCTGAAACAGATTCAAGCTTGTTTGTCAGATCCGTCAGAGGTTTCAATAGGTAGTCTATGAATTTGTAGAGAAATACGCTTACAATCACGAAGGCTATAATATGCATTAAAATAAGCAGGTAAAGCGATCGTATTAACTTATCCGTAAAGTATTTTTTGTTTATTTCAAAAATAATTGTTCCGGTTTTAGTGTCATTTATTGTTATGTTGTAGCTCATAGATAGAATATTTTCTTTCTGATTTGGAATTTTTTTGATTACTTTTGCATCTGTGATATATTCGCCATTTTTATCTAGAATAAATATATTTGAGAAGATTTCAGTATTTAATATAATACCATTTGTTATTGAGAAAATTGAGTAAATGTCGTCATATATTATAGCTTCTGCGATCTGTCTTTCAATGGTTTTATAATTTATATAGGCAATATTTTTCATCTGATCAAACAAAATCTTTTTGTTTATGTTATAAGCAATGAAAATTCCAGTTATAAAAATCAGTAATATAAAGATATTTATAGAGAAAAAAATTCTCTTTTTAAAAGACTTTGTTATTCGTATTCTTAACATTTTTATCTACAAATGATTTTATTTTCTTTATAATATCGTACTCTTTTTTTGGTACAATTACGAATTTTTCTATACCTAAGTTTCTTAAAATGGTTTTACCTTTGGGATCATTGTGCATGTTAAGAAAAATCTTTTCAAGTTTATCTTTTAGAAAAAAGTTCGTTATCACAACAGGTGGATTCGGAAATTCCATTGAACTGTGAATGATATTAATATTATCAACATATTTAGGAGATATTTTTGATAAGTATTCAAATATCATACTATCTACAGCTGCCGCATCCACAACCCCATTATTCACAAGAAATATAGATTTATCATGGCTATTTGTATAATATACTTTCTTGAAGTAGCTGCGGTCGGTTATCCCATTTTTTAGAAATAAGTAAACAGGATAAATATATCCTGTATTAGAAAGGGGATCTGTAAATGCGAAAATCTTATTTTTAAGGTCAGATATGGTATGAATGTTACTTGTTTTATTTACTATGATTAATGATTTGTAGTGGGTTTTTCCATTTACCTGTGGAACCGCAAGTATATCTATTGCATTATCAATTAATACGTAGGCCCCTGTACATATAAAAGATAAATCAACCTGCTTATTGGATATTAGTTCATTCATATCTTTGTAGTTTTTTCTATATATAATTTCAGCTCTGGTGCCGGTTTTTTTTGTGATATATTCAGCTAGCCCATCATACATTTTGATATTTGTTTCAGCAGAAACAATGGATGAAACACCTATTTTTATAGTGCTGATGCTTTCAGCCAACAAATTGGTAAATAGTATCAGTACAAATATTGAAGTGCTAATTATTTTTACCATACATATATTTATATAGAATAATTTTTATTAGGTCAATAGGAATGTTTGTAAATTTACTTTACATTGGTTGTTAATTAAGTTTACAAAATAATGTGCGTTAATTTTGATAAACCCTGTGGTTTGGGAGTGGTTCATTTAGTAATTAGATGGCATGGTTTTTGATTGTAATATAATGACAAAAATAAAGGAGGATTAGATGCGAAGCAAGTTATTGTTTAGTGGACTGATTTTACTATTAGCATTTGGTTTTGCAATCGCAAAAATTGGTGGTGGAGATATTACCTTTAACTCTCCAGCTGGCAAAGTAGTTTTTAGTCATGAAAATCACGTAAAAGGGGCAGGGCTCAAATGTACCGACTGCCATGACAAACTTTTTTTGAATACCAAGAAACACAAAAGTGTGACAATGGCGCAGATGGCAAAAGGTAAATCATGCGGTGCATGCCATAATGGGAAAGTAGCTTTCAGCGTTAAGGACAAAGATAGCTGTAATACATGCCATCAAAAATAATAAAACTTAGGAGGCCAATGTGAATGATAAAAAAGTGACTTTGAAAAGAAGGGGTTTTTTGAAAGCTGCCGGTGCTACAATTGCTACTGTGGCATTGATGTCAAAGACCTCAGAAGCGTCAAATGAAAAAAATAAAGAATTTGGTTTCTATATTGATGTGGATAAGTGTTATGGTTGTATGGGTTGCGTTGTTGCCTGTGCAGAAGAGAATCATGTACCTTTGAACTCCTTTAGAACAAAGGTAAGAAGACAGGTTGAAAATAAAGGTAAGATTATATTTGTTCCAATCCAGTGTAATCATTGTATAAATCCTCCATGTGTGAAACCATGTCCAGTTAATGCCACATATAAAGGCCCGGATGGACTCGTGGTCATTGATGAAAACGTTTGTATTGGATGTGGTAAATGTGTCAAGGCATGCCCATACAATGCAAGATTTTTGGATCCTATAAGAGGTATAGCCAATAAATGCTCCTTCTGTGATCATAGAATTTATTCTGGAAAGCTGCCTGCATGCGTAGAAGCTTGCCCAACGAGTGCAAAAATATTTGGTGATCTGAATTCAGATGGTGAGGTTTCTAAGAGTATAAAAGCAAATAAAACTTCTGTAAGAAACCCAGAATTTAAAACTAAACCTAAAATATTCTTTAAAAGTTTACCAAAAAAAATCTAATTAATGGAGGATAGATATTATGAATAAAGATAGAAGAGATTTTATAAAGCAACTTCTTGTTGGGGGTGCAGTGGGCGCTGGTGTTCTTTCTAGTTTGCCTGCTGTGGCAAAAGAAGGTGAAAATAAAGCCAAAAGACCGCAGGATAATACAGAATATAAGTATACTTATTCATCATGTCTTGGTTGTAATGTGAGATGTGGAATTAGAGTAAGAATCAAGAATGTTGGTGGCAATGAGATAGTTGATAGGATTGTAGGTAATCCATACCACCCATACAATCGTGCAGCTGAAGTCAATAAACAGGGGCATAAGTATGACCCAATACCATATAATACCCCTGTGAAAGAAGCAAATGAGAAGTGGGTGGGATCTCTTTGTCCAAGAGGACAGGATGGAATTCATTACACATATTATCCATATAGAGTTTTAAAACCACTTAAAAGGGCTGGTAAAAGAGGAGAAGGTAAATGGGAAACAATTTCATGGGAACAGTTAATAAATGAGATATCATTTGGTGGTACAATTTCAGCTACAGGTGAAAAGCTTCCAGGTCTTGCTGATAGTTTTGCTCTTGGTAAACTTAAGAAAGCAGGTGTTGACAACCCACAGAAATTGTTAGAAGATATGAAGATAGATACTGAAGCAATCATAAAGCTTGCTGAAGATAAAAAAAGTTCGGCACTTGACGTTTCAAATGCTATATCCTCTTTTAAATCAAAATATGAAGCAGTACTTTCGGCAAAAGGATTAAAATTAAGTGATATTTTAATAGATCCGGATAGACCAGATTTGGGAACTATTTCAAACCAAGTTATATACTATAGAGGTAGAGGACAGGGTCATACAGACTACTTTTCAACTAACTTTGCTAATTCTTTTGGTACTGTAAACTGGCTAAGGCATACTTCAGCATGTCAAAATGGATATTATACAGCCAACAAAGCAGTATTTGGTCAGACTGACCTTCAGGTTGATATTTACAGTGCTAAAACAATCATTATGGCTGGTGCACAAATGGGAAGACTTCATCCGGGTGCTACAGGTCAGGGGTTAATTATTCAAAGAGCTGTAAATAATGAGGTGAAAATCTATTATGTGAACCCCACAGCCCCAAGAACTGAAGCAAATGCCAATATCATTTGGGTGCCAATAAAACCTGGTACTGATGCCGCTCTTGCCCTTGCACTTATCAGATGGGTTTTTGAAAATAAAAAGTACAATGAAGAATATCTAAAAGTTCCAAATAAGCTTGCTCTTAAAGCTTTGAATTATGCAACCCCATCTAATGCAACTTGGTTAGTTATTACGTCTGGTAGTAAAAAAGGTCATTTTCTTAGAGCAAAAGACCTTGGTGTATCTAATGAGGATAAAGTTCTGGTTAGATATCAGAATGAATTCAAACCTTTTGATGCAATAAATGAAGGTGAGCTTTTCTATTCTGGAAAGGTTAACCTAGCTGATGGTAGTGAAGTTGAAGTTAAAACATCTCTTCAGATACTCAAAGAAGAGGCTATGTCAAAAACGATTAAAGAATGGGGTGAAATTTGTGGCATAGATGAGAAAACTATCGTTCAGATGGCTAAAGATTTTGCTGCAGCTGCTCCCCAGGCTGGGACATACGTGCACAGAGGGGTCGCAATGCACTCTACAGGTGAATACAATGTAATGAGTTATAGGATGCTGGATATTTTAATTGGTAACTATCATAAGAAGGGTGGTTTGTTAGGTAGAGCTGATCACACAGATTATAGTCATTATATTTATGAAGTTGCAAAATTTAAAGGTCAACCACCAAAGTGGGGTCCCCAAATAGATAGAACGAAGTTTAAATATGAAAAAACCCTCGAATATCTTATGAAGGTTAAAGAGGGGAAAAATCCTTATGGGACGACAAGACCCTGGTATCCTTTGTCTGCTGAGGAGAGCTATACTGAGACCTTTGCAGGTATGTTTTATAAATATCCATATCAGGTAAAAGCAATGATTCTTCACTTTGCTAATCCTGTCCTGGCAGCGAATTATGGGGTAAAATTTATTGAAACTCTTTCTGACCCAGATAAATTACCCCTCTTTGTAGGGATTACAACAACAATTAATGAAACCTATATGTATGCGGACTATATAGTTCCTGATACCACTTATCTTGAAACTGGTACATCTGGAATACAATATTTATATGCCACAAGCGGTGGTTCAACCATAGCAGAGGCTTGGAGGGTACCAGTTATCGAACCAAAAACGTTAAAGATTGGAACATCTCCATTAGGGCACCCAAGACACGCAAGCTTCTATGAATTTTTCATAGATCTTGGGAAGAGCCTTGGACTAGCAGGTTTTGGAAAAGGTGTTGTAGATGGGCAGAAGGAAAATGCTGGTAAAAAATATGACATCGAATCGGTATATGATTTTATAATGAAGGTTTATGCAAATGGTGCTATGGATGCTGTAGAAAAAGGTATAATTCCTAAGGATGTTCCGCAAGAAGATATTGATTTTGTAGAGAAAAATTACTACATTGCTAAATTTAAAGATGTTATAAGTCCAGATGAATGGAAGTATGTATGTTATGCTCTTGCAAGGGGTGGTGTATTCACAAGCTATCATACTTCATTTGATGAAAAAGGTATGTCAAAAAGAAAAGTACCAGGCAGAGATTTCCATACCATCTGGAATGAAGATATTGCCAAAACTACCAATACAGTTACAGGTGTTAAGTATTGGGGAACTGCAAGATATTATGAGCCATCTGCTTCTGCATTTGTAAATGGTGTGAAAGAGGAGAAAGCTTTTGGTACTCCATTTAAAAAACTTTATGGGGATTATCCATTCGTCCTTACATTTGCCTCTGGACCACTGTCTACTAAACATAGGGCAGTTATGTATTATTATATCAGACAGATCAATCCTGATAACTTTGCCATCCTGAATCCAGAAGATGCGAAAAAACTCGGGGTGGAAACTGGTGATATAATATCAGTGGAAACACCTACTGGTGAAATTGAGGCTCCTGTACTGGTTGAGCCAAGTGTTATTAAAGGTAGCGTTGTAGTTCCTTACGGCTTTGGTAGATGGAGTGATACCGTTATATCCAAGCCTAAATACATAGCAGGATTCAAAAATAAAAAGATTAAACAGCTTTTAGATAGCCTTCCAGAAAAAGTATCTATAGATGAATCTGCCATCAATCCAATAAGAAATATGGATCAGGATTGGAAAGAGCTTCTTTTTACAAATAAACCAAAAGCTTTTTATGATAGTGGCTTAGGTGTTGAAAAATGGGTATTTAGTGGTATTACTCCTAACCCAGTAGAAATGCTGGATCCATCATTAAATGATTGGTCACTTTTGAGCTGTTTGGGAGCAACTCAAGCTTATTACTATACACCTGCTAAAGTTAAGTCTACTGGTAAAAAATACAAGTTTGAGGCAGAACAACTTATATGGTAAATGAATTTAATACTACTTCCCTGGCTGAAATAAGCCAGGGAAGGCTTTTTATGTATTCTTCAATGTTTAAATATATTGATAATGTTGTTGCTGAAAAAGATCAAGATAACTCCTTAATTGAAGCGATAACATTATTCGACAGTGAGTTGTACAGTGTTTTGTCTAAGTTAGATAAATCATTATGTCGTTCATTATGTTTAACAGAGATTGACATAGATATCAAGCCATCAGAGACGCCAATTTTAATTAATAATCTGCAAGAATACTTCTATTACGAAAATTATGATTATTATTATAAAGATAAACCAGATCATCTGCTCAACTATCTCCATTACATGATATATAAAATTTATAATTCCTTTGAATATCTAAAAGAGAATGATATAGAGGCATTTGGAAATAATCTGAAGTATCAGATTCGGTTTTTAAATGTACATCTTTTAGATTTTTTGTCAAAACGAAGTCATGATGAGATTATAAATCTATTTTTAAATAAGCTTAAGTCCCTTATAAAAAAAGATTGTAATGTGATAACAGATGATTACATAAAATTATTTGAAGCTAATTAGTTTTTTTATTTTTGTTTACTAATGAACTTTTTTGTATTATTATCATCATAACCTAAAACATTAAGGAGTTTCTATGAGAGTACTGTTATTTTTGTTTATGTTTCTTTTTGCTGTCTCTATTTTTGCGGCAGATGTGACGGTTGCAAAAGTTGGAAAGGTGAATATCTCTGAAAAAGAGGTGAATATTATTTTAAATGATATTGTTATGAAACAGGGTATCGATCCCAAAACGATTGATCAAAATAACCCAAAAGTTGCGGAAGTGAAAAATGATATTGTAAAAAATCTTGTTCAAAGAGAGATTTTGCTAACCCTTGCCATGAAATCTATCCCTAAGGATATAGACAAAAAAACTTCTGAATCTTATGAAAATTTAAAAAAGAAGTATAAAGATCCAAAAGATTTTGAAAATGCAATGAAGAGTGCCGGAACAAATGAAAAAGAGGTCAAAGAGAAGATTAAAAAGAATTTAATACTTGAAAACTATGTAAATAGTATTACAAAGGATATTAAGATTACAGAGCAGGAAAAAAAGGATTTCTACCAAAATAACAAAGATATCTTCAAGGATCCAGAGATGGTGAAAGCAAGCCATATACTAATCAAAGTGGATGATAAGCAGAATGATAAAGATGCAAAGAGTAAAATAGATGCGATTTATAAAGAACTAAAATCTGGAAAGAGCTTTGAGGAACTTGCCAAGAAATATTCTCAGGATGGTTCTGCTGCAAATGGTGGTGACTTAGGTTTTTTCCCAAGAGGTGCTATGGTGAAAGAGTTTGAAAATGTTGCATTCTCAACACCTGTAGGGAAGTACAGTGAGCCTTTTAAAACGCAATACGGCTATCATATAGTAAAGGTGACTGAAAAAAGGCCAGCTAAAACTTATACTTATGAGGAAGTTTCCAAACATATCGAAGGTAAACTCAGAATGGATAAACTTAAAAGTATTCTGGATAAGAAGGTTGAGGAAGGTAAAAAGTCTGTAAAAGTGGAGATTTTAAAGAAATATTGACAATTTCTATAAAAGCTTTTTTTATAGAGGGTGGTTTATCCACCCTCTATTATATGATTTTTGAAAATTTCTCTACGTTTCTTCTGAAAGCCCTTGGTAACAAAACAGCGTCTTTTTTAAATTTGCCACAGGCAATGATCACGGGGATAATTACATATTCGGGCAGATTAAGGAGAGTCTTAACTTTATTTTCATCAAAACCATCCATCGGGTGGGTTTCATATCCAATTGCCATAGCTGCGTACATCAGAGACATAGCATAAAAAGAGCTATTTTTGACAGCAAAGATCTTTCTTTTTAAAGAGTCCTGTGTTTCATAAAGCCCCAAAGCCATATTTTTGTAGTTTGATGCGGTTTCTTCCGTAATATAACCGAGATCAACCCAGCTTTTTAGTACATCGTCTATATTTTCCTCCAGTGCATGAGGATCTGCTACCACAACAAAATTACATGAGGCTTCAGAGACTTTTGACTGATTGAAGCATGCTTCTCTAAGCTTATTTTTTATATCAAAAGATTTTACGACAATAATTTTCCAGGGCTGAAGGTTCATTGAGGAAGGTGTGTAATTGGCAAGTTCCAGTATAGAGTTTATTTCCTCATCTGATATTGTGTGATTCTGATCAAAAAAATTGATAGATCTCCTTGATTTCAATGCTTTTTCTATATCCATAGTATCCTCCTTATCTCATATTTTTATGATAGGATATTTTGATAAAAATGCAAGATTTTTATTGACATATCTGCTGGATAGTATAAGAAAGATGAGGAGGTGATGATGAAGGCTTTATACCCTGGTACATTTGATCCTATGACAAATGGACACCTTGATATTATAGAAAGAGGTTCCAGAATGTTTAAGCATCTTGTGGTGGCTATAGCTGAAAATAAGAGAAAACAACCTCTTTTTTCAATTGAGGATAGAGTTGAAATGGCCAAGGAATCATTAAAATCTCTTGAAAATGTTTCGGTAGTCCCTTTTTCAAATCTTTTAATCCATTTTATGAAAGAAAATAACATAAATATCATATTAAGAGGTTTGAGAGCTGTGTCAGATTTTGAATTTGAATTGCAACTGGCGCTTATGAATAGGAAAATGTATCCAGAGTGCGAGACTGTGTTTTTGATGCCAAGTAGTAAATACATATTTTTGAGTTCCAGTATGATTAGGGAGATCGCTTCGCTTGGTGGTGATGTTTCATGTTTTGTTCCATATCCGGTGTATCTTAAAATAGAAGAGAAATTCAAGACGATAACACGACGATAATAAATGTTAAATTTTAGCAAAGAGGTTGTAGAAAGGATCTTGAAGGACTCAAAAAAGAAATGGGCTATATTTGATAAGTTTAAATTTTCATCTACCTAAGAAGGACAGGTGGTAAGGTTGGCTGATATTGTAGCTTATTTAAGACACAATCTTGGAGGGATGAATCGTTAGATGAGGTAAATTTTTTGAGAGACTTTCTTTTTGAAAATGTTTACGAAAATGAAAAAAATAAAAATATAATTTGACAAAGCCTGTAATGTGCTATATAATTTAGAAAAATACTTTTATTCAATAATTGATATGGTGCCAAAAGAATGTTTGGACGTAAATGATGACAGTGAAGTTGCTGTTTGCGGTTATCTATTAGGTATGACGGTAGTTATGCAATAGAGGGTTTTGCTTATGTGTATATCCCCCAAGAGGAGGAGATAGATAACATTTTAATTTGGAGGTTTTATTCATGTATAAGATATTAGCCATAGATGACAGTCCAACAATGCATAGACTTTTTAAAATGATTTTCAATGAAGGGGAATATGAATTAAAATTGGCGGATTCAGGTGTGACTGGGTTAGAGCTGGCAAAAGAATTTAGGCCTGATATTATACTTCTTGATTTTGTAATGCCGAAACTTAACGGTTTCCAATTCTGTAAAATTTTGAGAGAGGAGATGGGGATTGATGAAATTCCAATTTTGTTAATTACAAGTAAAGCGGAAGATGTGGGGGAAAAATTTACAGAGCGTTTCACAAAGATCGATTATATCGCAAAACCTTTTCAACCGGAAGAGCTTATAGACAAGATTCAGAAGATACTGAATATTAAAAAGGATGAAACGGAGGAACTATTTAAAGATATTGTCCCTGATCTTACCGAAGGTAAACCTATAAAACAGGAAGAACCATCCTCCTCAGCCTCTGCCATCGATATTATAGTTAGTAAAATAGAAAAAAGCATCATTCCTTTTGTAAGAGAATATATAGAAAAATATTTAAGATTAGAAACGGCTTATATGATTAGCGATCATAAAGGTGATAACCTAAATATAGATAAGATAAAAGAAATTATCTCTGATGGTGCCGGTGAGCTTGTTATTTTTAACTCTCAATCGGTATTTACTTTTTATTTTGATAATGGAGTTATGGCTTATGGATTCAGGGGGGATGACAAAATTGCTGATCTTTTTGAGCTATGTCAGGATGTTTTCAATGTATGTCTTCTTGAAGTTAAAACTTCTAGGGAGCTATATGAGCAGTTGAAAGAATTGAACTTTTCTGATGAGATTATAAAAAGAACATTTATAAACTATATGATGGAGCTTTTAAATGATGCATTAACACTCGAACAATATAACTATTATGTAAATAAGTTTGATATAGATAAGGATTTTTCTTTAAAATCTTGGGTTCATACAGATAATCTTTCTAAACTTTATAAAAAGTTTATTGAAGAACAGATAGAGATAAACAAATTGCTATTTGATTTTAATATTATACCATATTATAATAGTAAAAAGGACACAAGTATGTTGACAGACTTTGAGAAAAGATTATTGGGTTTATGTAATGGGGAAAACTCTCTGGGTAAGATTTTGACATTTTTTGGTAATAATAAAAGATTTGTCAAAAACCTTCTTGGTGCTTTGTTAATGACTAATTACATAACTATAAAATTATAGGGGTAGTGTATGGCTAAGATATTGGTAGCTGACGATAGTATTACTGAAAGGGAATTTATTAGGAAGATTTTGGTTGGTGAAGGGCATGAGGTTGTAACCGTAGAAGACGGAGAGAAAGCCATTGGAAAACTGAAAGCCGAAAAGTTTGATTGTATACTTTTAGATGTTGTTATGCCGGGGAAAAATGGTTTTCAGATATGCAGGGATATCAAAAAAGATGATTTTACTAAAAATATTCCCGTAATTTTGATAACTTCGAAAGGGCAGGATAGTGATAAATTTTGGGGTATGAAACAAGGGGCAGATGACTATCTTGTGAAGCCTGTGAGTGAAGAGCAGATTATATCCGCCGTTAAGAAATTTTTAAAATGATAAAAGATATTTTAATAAAAAAGTCCAAAGGGGAGCCAGTTTACCAAACCAGGAAACCTTTCATGAGGTTTCTTAGATTTAAAGTGGGCGGCTTGTTTTTTTTGATAGATTTGCCACTGGTTTTGGAGATTTCTGAGCCTTTGGAATTTTACCCTGTGCCTGATAGTAACATATTTTTGTTGGGACTGATGAACTTAAGAAACAACATAATACCTGTTTATGATGTAAGATATATGCTCAACATTCAAACGGTATGGAAATCTGAAAAGAGTGCAGTGGTAGTTCTTTCTTTTCAGGATGGAACTATTGGGTTGTTTGTGGATGAAGTAAAAGATATAGTTTCAATTTATGATGAAAACGAGATTTTAAGTGGTGATGATTTTGTATCGGGATATGGTGTTGATTTTGAAGGGGATAAACTGAGTATTTTAGATTTGGAATTTATTTTTAGTAAAAATGATAAGGAGTAAAGTATGGCACAAAAGGTTTCCCGGAAAAGCATAGTAACAAAGTTTATAATTTTTGTAATACTTATTATTTTTCTTGCGTCTTTTATCTCTGGTTATATAATTTATTTTCAATCAAAAAAGAAGCAGATTGCATTTGTTTACGATGATCTTGCCACAAGGATACTTACTTTCCAGGATTCTATTGTAAAAACCAAAGATATACCAATAAAAGATAAGATTTTAATGATGGCTTCCAGTCCTATTTTTATTGAAGATGCTGTCCTAAAAAAAGATACGGGAAGTGGAGCTCTTTTTAAAAAGAGATTGAACATGACTCCAGAATTTGAATTACTTGCCCTTGCCGGTATGGATTATAATATTATTTCATTAGTTTCACGTATTCAGCAAAAGCTACCTGATCTTAAAGAGATTTTAATAGACATAGATACGTTAAAGCCTGGTGTGGCTTATGTGGAGCCTTATTTAACAAAAGATTTCCCATATTTTGTTTATTATACTCCTGTCGTGAAAGATAATGTAGTTAAGGGAGTTTTGATAGCCTTGGTGGATGGACACAAGCTTTTAGTAAATGTGAATAGCGTTTTTACAAGGCATAAAAATCATAAAGCTGAAACAGCATGTGCATCATGCCATACCGGAGAGAAATCTCTTGAAAATGTTGGTTTTCCAATGATCTTTGATAAAGATGGTGTTTTGCTCATTTCTCCTATATATGGTGATAAGTCATTGGTGGGTGAAGAAAAACAATTTAAAGAGATTTTTGATCAAATAAAAACTAAGCTTGCTAATACTGATAAATATGAGGGTGTGATAACATATAAAGGGAATGAGTTTATATGTTCATTCGCTAAGTTTGAAATTAACAGGCTGCCAATGTTAATTGGGATGCTTAAAAATAAAAATTATGTTCTTGCCACTATAGAGCGGGGTAAGTTTATTGCTATTGCACTCACTTCTGCATTCGTGTTAATAATTATCCTTTTTAGTATAATTTACCTCAGAAAAACTTTATTCCCACTAAAAGATCTTTCGGTAACGATGGAGAAAGTTATGGAGGGGAATTACGATATACGGGCAAAAGTCGAAGTGGATAATGAATTTGGTCAATTAAGTAAAGGTTTTAACGAAATGCTTGATAGGATTACAAAGTATATTCAGACGCAGGAAGATATTGATAGAATGCAAAAACAGGTAATTTCATTGCTTGAGGTTGTTTCAAATGCTGCTGATGGTGATCTTACAGCACAGGCGGAGGTAACCGCAGATGAGCTTGGTTCTGTTGCGGATGCGTTCAATATGATGACGGAAAACATGAGATCGTTGATTAATGACATTAAGACTGCTGGTAGTTCAATTGTGGATGCTACGGAAAAGCTTCTCCTTTCAGCTGAGCAGACAAGCAAAGGGGCACAGATACAGATCGATGAATTAAAAGATGCGGATTCAAAAATTGAGAGATTTAAAGAGCTTAGTTTAAAGCTTAACGAAATGGCGCAGAAAACTGTTGAAATAATTAGGGATGCTTCAATAAATGCGTCTAAGTCTCTTGAATTGCTTGATAATACCGTTGATGCTATGTTTAACGTTAAAAGGTTTTCTCAGATGGCAAGTAAAAAAGTGAAAGCGCTTGGGGAGAAATCTCTGGCAATTGGTGATATCACAGGTGTTATTTCTGATATTTCTAACCAGACAAATATACTGGCTCTTAATGCTGCCATAGAAGCGGCAAGGGCAGGTGAATATGGACAGGGTTTCTCTGTGGTTGCTGATGAGATCAGGAAACTTGCGGAAAGAAGTAGCAAGGCAACTAAAGAGATCGCAGACCTTATAAAATCGATACAAAGTGAGACTGCTGAGACGGTTAGACTCGTGGAGGAAAGTACTGTTAATATCGAAGTTAGTTCTGGTATTATAGAGAAGACGGGTGATTCGATTAAAAACATAAATACCGTTCTTATCTCTTCATCTGATGCCGTATCAGAAATGGCTGAAGGTATTGCTACTCAGGCAAAAGAGGCTGAATCTGTGGCAGAGACAATCAAATATGTTAGAGAAATATCAGAAAAGACTGTGGAGGATGTTAAAAATACAAACAGAATTATAGCTACACTTTCACAGCTTTCGGAGATGTTTAAAGAGGCTGTTGATAAATTTAAAGTGGAAAAATAATGGCCAATATAGATAGAAAGAGTCTTGTAGAGTTTTTTAAGATTGAGAGTGAAGAACATTTTGAAGTTATACTAAATGGACTTCAAACACTTTCAATTGATAATGAAAACTGGTCGACAATTGATGAAATATTTAGAAGTGCTCATACGATAAAAGGTTCTGCAGCAATGGTGGGCTTTAATAATGTCTCTAAATTGGCCCACCAGCTTGAGAATCTTTTTGAGTTGATGCGTATAGGGGTGAAAAAGTTTAGTAAAAATCTCATTAATAGAGTTATCTTTTTTGTGGAAGATCTTTTTAATCATCTAAAAACTACCTCTGATGATATCTCAGATGATCTCAAACTTGAGTTTTCGAATCGTTTAAATCAAATAATAAAAGAGTCTGATGAAATAAGTTATGAAAGTGATGAAAATTTAAATCGTCAGGAGGCATCTACTGTTGATATTAATACTCCGGAAAAGCTGGAAAAAGTAGAGAAACAAACCAGTAGAATGGAGATCCTTAAAAAAGCTGATGAAACTTTTGCTAAAATATCAAAAGTGGATAAAGCAGAACACTTCGCCCATTTAAAGTTATCTCAGGTAGATTTTTTGGTGAATCTTATAGGGGAATTGATTACCTACAAAAATATCGAAGATAGCAAGATAAAACTAATCATGGATCGATTTGAAGATCTTAATTATGCCACAAATAGACTTCAGAATTTGTCTAACGTTGTGGAGCAAAATTTTAGTTATTCTTATCTTTATAAGCAGGAAAATCAGGCGGATTCTGATCTGGCGGATGAGTTTTCCCTTGCGGAACTTGATAGGTACGATATTTTTAATATCTATTCCAGGCAGCTTATGGAAATTGTAAATGATATTACTCTTTCTTATAAAGATATTGTTGAAATACTAACAGATTTTCGGGAGGACTTAAATAGCTCCAACAGGCTGCTCGATAGGCTGAGAAGAGATATAACATCCATAAGGATGATATCTGTTGATCGTTTGTTCAATAATGCAATAATGACGGCTAAAACAGCAGCTGCAGCGGAAAATAAGAAGATTAAAATCTTGTTTACCGGAGAAAAACTTTCTGTGGATCAATCTGTTTTTGATGTGTTGAGGGAATCATTTTTACATATAGTCAGAAATGCTGTTTCTCATGGTATTGAAGATAGTAATATAAGATTGGCTGCTGGGAAAGATGAGGTTGGCACCATTATATTAAGGGCCCAGAGGCATGAAAATTTTTTAGTTTTTGAAGTGGAAGATGATGGTGCTGGTGTAGATCTTACCTCTGTAAGGAAGAAAGCGATTGAAAAGGGGGTTCTTTCGGAATATGAAGCCCAGAATATGAGGGCCGACAAATTGATGGAACTTTTGTTTTTGCCAGGTTTCACTACAAAAACGAATGTTAGTGATATTTCTGGTAGGGGAGTAGGGCTTGATGTGGTAAAAGAGTCTGTGGAACGATTAGGTGGAAATGTAAAAATACATTCCGAACGAGGTAAGGGGACTAAAATTTCTATTACTATACCTATGAGAGATGTAATAGGGGAGTATTTATACATAAAAGAAAATAATCAGCTTTTTGCCGTCCCTATAATCTACATCAGCTCTATAATTACAATCAATACTGATATGTTAAAACAAAAATCTGGAGATTTAAAATATAGCTTGCAAAAGGAAGATTTAAACATTTTTGATCTGGGTGTTTTAATAAAACAAACGAATAATGGTAAGTTTACCAGTGGCCAGCCTGCATTGGTTCTATTCTATAGAGTTGATAAGTATATTGTGGTAGTTGATGAGGTTTTAGATAAGGTTGTGACTGTAACAAAACCCCTTCCAAGTGCTTTGAAGAATTTTAAGAGATACTCTGGGGCTACTATAAATGCCTACGGACAGATTGCCTTGATAATAGATCCCTCTAACTTAATAGAGGGTAATTTATCCCAAAATATCAAGATTGAAGAGAAAAATATTTCTATAAAAGATAATAAGATTGAGTACAAGCCTAATAGTATTCTAATAGTTGATGATTCTTTAAGTATAAGAAAGTATATCTGTAAGCTTCTTGATGGGATGGGTTTTTATTATGAAGAGGCCACGGATGGTGTGGCGGCTATCAATAAGCTTAGGGAGAGAAAATTTGACCTTATCATAACTGATCTTGAGATGCCTTTGATGAATGGATATGAGCTTATAAATAATATCAGGTCTGAAATGCTCGATCATACAACCCCTATATTTGTTGTTACCTCGAGGGCAACAGATAAGCATAGAAATAAAGCTCTGGAGCTGGGGGCCAATGATTTTATCATGAAGCCTTTCGACGAGGATGAAATAGCTCATAAAATAAGGGAGGCTCTGTTTGGAAAAACTACTATTTCAAGTTGATGATAAATTATTTTGTGTTGAAATTGATCATGTTGTTTTGGTGGAGCAATATGAAAAAGTCAAAGATCAGCTGGACGATATTAAGGTAATAGATTTTAGAACATTGTACGATAAATCAAACAGTAGATCTGGAGAAGATATAATTTTTATTGGTAAAGATGGTAGAGTTGTGGGGCTTCTTGTGGATAAAATATTAAAATTAATAAAAAATGACGAAATTTCCACTTACAAAAATGAAAATTTTATGTTAGAATACATTAGGGGTGTAGTTAAGATTTCAAATTATGAGGATAGCTATTTAATTGATGCTAAAAAAATTTTAGAGGTTGCCTATGAAAAATAGGATAATGCTGGTGGATGATAGTATTACCATACACAGGGTAATAGACCTTTCTCTTGAGAGTGATAGGTTTGAGGTGGAAAAAGCTTTTACATACGAAGATGCAATAAATAAAATAAAGAAATTTAATCCGGGAGTTGTTTTGCTCGATAATAAGCTTGAAGGGGTGAATGTAGCATCTTTTGTTAAAGAGCTTAAGAGTACGTATGGTGCCAGGGTGATTCTCTTGGTGGGGGCTTTTGATGATTTTGACGAATCTAAACTGATGCAGTATGGATGTGATGACTTTCTGGTTAAGCCTTTTAGCTCACAGTCCCTTGAGGATAAGCTTGTAAATCTACTGCCACAAAATGAAAATGAAGATATAGTTGTTTCTCCAGTAGAGGAGAAAGATGCTGCTGTGGAAGAGCTCATGTCCAAGATAAGTGAGGACGTCGGTTTCGATGAATTAGCCAAAGAGCCTAAGGAAAATGAGATATTTGAAGAAACAGACCTTAAGATAGATCTTGATGAGCCTGTTTTAGAGGTTGATAAGACGGTTTCAGGTGATGTAAAATCTGAAAAAAATGAAGAATTGCAGCTTGAAGATATAGAAAAAACGGAAGAAGATAATGTTGAGGATATCTTTTCGGGGCTGGAGGAGCTTGATGCTTCTGCGCTTTTAAAAGATGAAAACAAAGAAAGCGAAGAGCTTTTATCTATCGAGGATATAGAAAAAGATATTACATCTGTGAAATTAGATAAGTCTGATATCCTTGAGGATCTTATTTTAGATAATATAAATTCTGGTGTAGATGAGGTAAAAGATGGATCTCCAGAATCTGAAGAAGTTTTGACAAAAGAAGAGACTGTCTTGAAAGACGAAGAACTAAAATTGGAAGAAGCTATTGATATAAAGATTCCAGATGTTTTAGACGAGGAGAATTATAGTGGAGCTATAATAGAAACCCCACTGAAATCTGATTCTGATCTTTTAAAACAGGATCTTGAATTGGAACAACCTAAAGGTGTTGATGATGATACCTCCCCAAAAACTTCTGAACCTGAGTTGTCTGCACAATATCCAACCATCAATGATGAAAAAATTAAGTCTATTATATCTGAAATCATTAATGAGGATTTTGTAAAATCTGTCATCAAAGATGTACTTGCAAAGAGTCTTGAAAAAGCAGTATGGGAGATCGTTCCGGAGCTTGCGGAAAGACTCATATTATCTGAAATAGAAAAAATTAAATCTATGGATAAATAATGGTTAGAGAAAAATTAGATTATTCCTCTTCTGGTGTTAATATAGACGAAGGTAATCTCTTCGTTGAAAAGATAAAAAAACTTGTGGCCAGAACTCTGGATGAAAATGTTCCGGAAAATATCGGTGGATTTGCAGGGTTTTATAATATAGGTTTTGCAAAGGATATGGCTGAACCTATGCTTGTATCATCCACTGATGGGGTTGGAACCAAACTAAAGATAGCTTTTATGATGAATAAATATGATACAGTTGGCATAGATCTTGTGGCAATGTGTGTGAATGATATAATTGTCACCGGAGCTAGACCGCTATTTTTTCTGGATTATATAGCTACGGGTAAATTATCGGCGGATAAAATGGTGGATGTTATCAAAGGGATAACTGACGGATGTTTTCAGTCTTCTGTTGCCCTCTTAGGGGGTGAAACAGCGGAGATGCCCGGAATGTATGCGGAAGGTGAATTTGATCTTGCTGGTTTTTGTGTGGGGATTGTTGATAGAAAGAATGTCGTAAATGGTGAAAGTATAAAAGAAGGGGATATTCTGGTGGGGGTAAAGTCATCAGGGCTTCATAGCAACGGTTTCTCACTTGTTAGGAAACTTTTTTTTGAACATTTAAATATGAAAATAGATGATAAATTGTTTAATGATAGAAGCCTCGGAGAAGTGCTACTTTCTCCCACAAAGATATATGTAAAGCTTGTTCTGTCGATTTTGCAGAGGTATCCTGTAAAAGGTATGGTGCATATTACCGGTGGTGGTTTTTACGACAACCTGCCAAGAGTCATAAAAAATGGTCTGGGGGCGGATATCTATCCGGAAAGATTTCACAAGCTGGAGATTTTTGAATATATTAGATCACTGAATATAGTTGATGATAAGGAGCTTTTTAGGGTTTTCAATATGGGAGTGGGATTTGTTCTCGTAGTCGATAAATCTATTGCTGATGAGCTTGTAAATTATATCAAACTACTTGGTGAGGATGCTTCAGTGATAGGTGAAGTAACAGGTATTAATAAGATACGTATTCAAGGGGTGGATTTTTGAAGAAATTAGCTGTATTGCTCAGCGGTAGGGGGAGCAATTTCATAAAGATTTACGAAAATATTCAATCAGGTGTTATAAAAAATGCTGAGATTGTTTTAGTTATAAGCAATAAACATGATGCACCAGGCTTAACTTATGCCAGAGAGTCTGGTTTAAATGCTATTTACCTTAATCCGAAAGATTATTCGGATAGAGAGCAGTACGATAGAGCTATAGTGGAGCTATTAAAAAAAGAAAAGATCGACCTTGTTTGTCTTGCAGGGTATATGCGTATCATCACGAAATTTTTTGTGGAGAGTTTTCCAAATAAGATAATTAATATACATCCTTCCCTTTTACCTGCTTTTCCTGGACTTGATGCCCAGAGACAGGCACTTGAATATGGGGTCAAGTATACCGGATGCACTGTACATTTTGTGGATGAGAAGGTTGATCATGGGGCAATTATACTTCAGGAGGTTGTGGAGGTATTAGAGGATGATACTGTGGAAGCACTGTCTGCCAGGATTCTTCAAAAAGAACATATCATTTATAGCAGGGCCATAGATCTTATTGTAAATGACAGGATCTACATCGATGGAAGGATTGTTAGGTTTAAAAAGGTTTGAACTTTTTCATTGACTTATTATTCAATATTAATAATATCTATTCCGAGGTAATATATGAGAGCTTTGCTGGTGTTTTTCATATTTTTTTCTATTTTTTCTAATATTTACGCAGGAGAGCATAGGATGCTTAAAAATGGTGTGACACTGATTACTGAAAAGAGAGATTATACAAATACTGTAGCTGTGACTATTTTTATCAAAGGTGGTGTTTTTAGAGAAGATCATAATAACAATGGTATAGGTGAGCTTTTTAATTCCGTATGGTTAAAAAGTAATTCTATATTGGAAAAAATAGAGTTTTATGGTGGCTTGATAAATAGCTCCGTCTCTTACGATTACGGCGAGGTGAATCTATCTATAATATCTGAATTTTCAACGAATATTATGGATGAATTGGAGAAATTTATTTTAAATCCAGATTTTGATAAAAAGATTTTTGATATAGAAAAAAATATACAGATCAATCGTATAAAGAGCATCAGAGATAATGCTAATTCTGTTGCCGGAGATGGTTTCAATAAGGCGACTTACGGAGACTTTGCATACGGTATGAGTTTGTTGGGTACTCTGGAATCTGTTTCGAAGCTTACTAAAGAGGATCTCATCAGGTATTATCAAGATATGATGAATTCTGATGATGTTATTTTATCTGTGGCGGGGAATTATTCTGATCAATTTTTAAACAGACTTATAGATATTTTTGAAAGGATCCCAAAAAAAGAATCGAAATACAAGATATCATGTGAAGGGGCTCATATATCAAAAGATATATTTGTGGAGGAGGAGTATGACAGGATAAAGCAGGCAAAGCTATTTCTTTCTTACACCGCCCCATCAGCATCCAGTAAAGATTATCTTGCCATAAAACTTCTTGCTGATATTTTAGGTGGTGGTATGAGTTCTAAATATTTTAATATTTTAAGGAAAGAGAAGGGGTATGCTTACTCAGTTGGTTCCTACTATGCATCAAGATTATGCAGTTCAAGATTTGTGGCATACATAGGGTTGCAGTATGAAAATGCCCCTGATGCCATTGATATAATGGATAAGATTAATAAGAATATAAAATATTATGTGACAGAAGATGATTTAACATCGAATAAAAATTACATTTTAGGTAAAATATTGTCTGAAGCTCAAACAAATGGAAAGGTTGCCTGGTACAATGCATTCTTTTATAATTTAGGACTTGGCAGTGATTATTTTAGTAAATATATTGATGGGATTAAGAATGTATCACTAAAAGATATTATGGAATCTGCCCGGATATTCAACGGGCCTAAAGCAATTTATATCCTTAAGCCCACATCCAAATAAAAAAAAGCGGGGTTTGAACCCCGCTTAATTTGTATTACTGATGGCCTTTTGGATTCTTTTTGAAATACTCTTTCATCTTTTCTGGATCTGGTTTCATTGTATCCATACCAGGTCTCCAGCCGGCAGGGCAAACTTCGCCGTAAGTTCTCACGTACTGCAAAGCATCAAGGCTTCTTAATATCTCATCAACATTTCTACCTATACCTAAGTCGTGGATCAGCTCAAACTGAACTTTACCTTCAGGATCGATTATAAATGTAGCCCTCAGAGCCATCCCATCAGGGAGAAGTACTCCGTAATCTTCAGAAATCTTTTTAGTGAAATCTGCCACAAGTGGATAAGCTATATCACCAAGGCCACCTTCGGATCTTGGCTGATTAATCCAGGCAAGGTGGGAAAATTTACTATCTGTTGAAACACCAATAATTTCACAATTTCTTTTTCTAAATTCTTCCACCGCATCGCTTAAAGCTGTAATTTCTGTGGGACAAACAAAAGTAAAGTCCAATGGATAAAAGAAAAGTACCACCCACTTACCTTTGTAATCCTCTAAATTCACTTTTACAAATTGTTTGTTTGATACGGCATCTGCTTCAAACGTTGGTGCTGTTTTTGATACTAAACTCATCTTCTACCTCCTATTTTTAATTTTAATAATTATATTTTATTCAATTTTTGCAAAAAGTCAAGTTGTTTTTTAAGACATTTTTTATCTTAATTATATAGTAACCCCGGCTGGTAGTACAAAAGTGCGGGTGGCAAGCTCTTTATCAATCATAAATATACCATTACCATCGGATTTTGTAAGTTTTAATTGATCTAAAATCTCGTTTACGGATGCTTCTTCTTCCACCTGCTCTGTTACAAACCATTGTAGAAATGCATTGGTGGCGTGATCCCTTTCTTCAAGGGCGAGGTCTACTAAATTGTAGATCGATTTTGTGATAAATTTTTCATGTTTTAAGACCTCTTCGAATACATTTACAGGATTTTTGAAGTCTTTTTCTGGTTTTGGTATCTCCTGTAATTCTGCAAATTCCCCCTGATCAAGTATATAATTATAGAATTTGAGAGCATGCACCATCTCCTCTTTCGCCTGAACGTAAAACCAGTTTGCAAAACCTTTTAAACCTTTTGATGTGGCCCATGATGACATCGACAGATAAAGATAAGATGAAAATAATTCATTTTTAAGCTGATCATTTAATGCCTTAGACATTTTTTTAGAAATCATATGTCCTCCTTTTTTACATTCTAATATTTTATATTATATAAGTAAAAATAAAAAATACAAGGATATTTATTAGAAATATTCTAAATTAAACTAAAAGATTATCTCTTTTATGTAGGGCAATGATTGAAGTTTTTGCAATACTTTGTCCAGTTGAGATTTACCACTCAACTCTATTGTAAAAGTTTGTCTTGCATTCCCATCTTTTTGCGGTTTTGCTGAAAGTTCGATTATATTTATGGCCATATCTTTTAGCATGGTGGTTATGTCACTTAAAATTCCTGGTTTGTCAGAGGTGACAGTGGTTATTTTAAAAGGCAGTTTTGTATTTTTTCCCTCAGCCCAGTTAACATCTATTATTCTGTCTTCATTGGCTTTTGATAGTTCGATTAAATTTGGGCAGTCTGCTCTGTGGACTATTAATCCTTTGCCAACACTGATATACCCTTTTAGATTATCACCAGGTAAGGGATGGCAGCATTTTGCGATTGTGGTCAGAATGTCGTTTACGCCTTCGATGTTAAAAGGGGAGCTTTTGGGTGATGAAGGCCTTGTGAGTTGTTCATCTTCTTTTTCATCTGGTTTATGAAATAGATTTGCCACCTGTTTTGGGGAAATTCTTCCAAACCCCACAGACTTATAGAGATCTTCAAGATTTTTTAAACTAAATTTATCTATAATGCTTCGTAGCTTTTTTTCATCTTCTATGAGGTTAGTGAAAGAAAGACCACGTAGTTCAAACTCTTTTGAAAGTAGATCCTGCCCTGTTTTGATTGCAAGGTCTTCCTCTTTCTTCCTAAGGTAGTTTCTTATCCTTATTTTGGCCCTATTGGTCTTTACAATGTTTAGCCAATCTGATCTTGGCTCCTGTGTTGGTGAGGTGACTATCTCGACTTTTTCGCCGTTTTTAAGTTTGTACTTTAAATTTACCATCTTACCATCAACCTTTGCCCCAACACATTTTTCACCAACTTTTGTATGTATTGCGTATGCAAAATCTATTGGGGTGGAACCTTCCGGAAGTTCTATTACATCCCCTTTTGGGGTGAATATGTATATTTGTCTTGGTAAAATATCTTCTTTGAGGGCTTCAACAAGATCCTGTGGTTTATTTAGCTCTTTCTGCTCGAGGAGTTGCCTTAGCCACACAAAAGTGGTATCATCTTTGGGGTCAAAAACCTTCCCCTCTTTATACTTCCAATGGGCGGCAATACCTTCTTCTGCGATCCTGTGCATCTCTTCAGTACGGATCTGAATTTCCACATTAAGCCCATTTGGGCCAACAACGGTGGTGTGTAAAGATTGATACATATTTGCTTTTGGCATTGCTATGTAATCTTTAAACCTACCTGGGATCGGTTTCCAGAGATTATGGATAATCCCTAAGGTTGCATAACAGTCGGATACTGTTTTTACAATGACCCTAACGGCAAGGAGATCATATATTTCATCAAAAGATGTTTTTTTCTTAATCATTTTGCTGTATATGCTGTAAAAATGTTTCGGTCGTCCTGTTACCTCTGCTGTTATGTTGACATTTTTAAGATGTGCATCCAGAAGGTTTATTACCTGATTGAGATACGCCTCCCTTTCGCTTCTTTTTAATTTTACAAGGTTGTATATCTCATAATATTTATCTGGATTTAATATCCTGAAAGCCAGATCCTCCAACTCCCATTTTATCCAGGCTATACCAAGCCTATGGGCTAAGGGAGCGTAAATTTCCATCGTTTCTTTGGCAATCCTTTGCTTTTTCTCCTCGCTAAGGTAATCCAACGTTCTCATGTTGTGAAGTCGATCTGCAAGTTTAATTACGATGACTCTTACATCTTTGGACATGGAGATGAGCATTTTTCTAAAGTTTTCTGCCATCTTTTCTTCAGAGGATTTAAATGAGATCTTCCCTATTTTAGAGACACCATCCACCAGAAATGCCACATCTTCACCAAATAGCTCCGCCAATTCTTCATACGTTGCATCAGTATCTTCCAGAGTATCGTGTAGAATACCTGCTATTACTGTATCGAGATCCATATTCATGTTTGCAAGAATCAATGCCACATTCAAAGGGTGGGAGAGGTATGGCTCTCCACTTTTTCTCAATTGACCTCGATGTTTCTGAGCAGCATAAACGTATGCTTTGTGAATTTTTTCTATATTGGTTATATTATTCTTTTGCAGAACTTCCAGTATATCCATTAAACGAACGATTTTATCTTTTGCCATAATCTAATAACTCTTTTTAATATCTTTTATTTTTAGCTGGATATTTGAACCACCCATCCAATTGTTTATATCTATCGTGAAAACAATGTCAAATGTATCACAGGATCTTATAAGATCCCTGTATTCTCCCATATTAAAGCCAACAACTTCAAAAAAAGTATCATTTTTGCCAATAAAGCCTTTTATGATATTTTTTTCTTTACCCATTATTGAAAATTCTTGCGTTTTTTTTACCTTTTGCATGCAAAAGATAGGCTCGCTGTTGGTATTGCCGAATGGTCTTAATTTATTTATATATTTGACTAAATCTTGATTTATATCTTCTGGATTTAAAAATGCATCGATGACTATTTCAGGTATTAAACTCTCTTTGGGGCTATTTTTTTCTATATATTCATCCAGCTTCCTCTGGAGGTGCCTGATGTTTTTTGTAAAGAGTTTCAAGCCTGCTGCATATTTATGTCCTCCAAACTCGATCAATAAATCTGAAGATGTTTTTAGAAATGAGAAAATATCTAGGTTGGGGATACTTCTGGCGGAACCTTTTGCCAGATCATTGTCTATAGATAGTATAATTGCAGGTTTTGAATACCTTTCCACAAGCCTGGAGGCTATAATACCTATTACCCCTGGATGCCAATTTTTTGAATACATTATGATACTTTTATATCTATCGTTAAGTTTTTTTCGTTCAATTTTTTCAATGGTTTCTTTTAAAACAGCTTTTTCAAGTTCCTGGCGATAACGATTTTCTGTCTCCAACTCTTCTGCAAGCCATTTTGCTTCATTTTGATTTTTGGTTATCAAGAGTTTTACGCTTGTTTCACTGTTCCCAAGCCTTCCTACAGCATTTATCCTTGGGGCAAGGCTGTAACCAATGTTTGCTGATGTTAGATCAGTACTGATTAGACCTGATATCTTTTTTAATTCTGCAATACCTGGTCTTGGGGAGTTTTCGAGTAATTTCAAACCATGCTTTACAAAAATTCTGTTTTCTCCGATCATGGGTACCACATCAGCGATGGTTCCGAGGGCAACTAAGTCCAGGAAATATTTTAAAGGTGGTAGTTTTATATCAAACTGTTTTTCAATGGCATATTTGAGAGCTAAAACAAATTTGAAAGCTACCCCCACACCTGATAGATGTTTGAATGGATAGGTATCACCTGGTTGTTGTGGGTTTATAATGGCGTATGCAGAAGATGGGAGTTTATCGCTTAGCTGATGGTGATCTGTGACAATTGTGTCCAAACCGATGGACTTTGCATAATCTATTTCATCTATTGATGTGATGCCACAGTCCACAGTAATGACAACCTTCACATCTTTTTTCTTGAGTTCATTCAGTGCATCAATATTTAAACTATATCCTTCTTCAATCCTATTTGGTATGTAGTAATCCACAAGAGGGGTTACACTTGATAAAAATTCATACATCAATGAGGTGGCTGTTATACCATCTACGTCGTAGTCTCCGTAGATGCAGATCTTTTCCCTGTTTTTTATGGCATGGATCACCCTTTTGACAGCTTTATGCATATCTTTGAGCAAAAAGGGGTCGAGCATACCACTCAGGGGAGCTTCAAAAAACTCATCTATCTCTTTTTTGTTAGTAAAACCCCTATTGATAAGTACTTCCAATATTGGTTTAGGAAGTTCTGGATACAACAACTTTAATTCGATAATCTTTTTTTCGTCAGCTTTTTTATACAACCAACGGTATTTTGGGGTTTTGACAATAGTTACATATCCATTTTTCTCCATTTACCAGCCAAGATGTTATTTTTTACTAATTTAATATTATAATTAAAAGATATTATTTTCAAGGATTATTTTTGAAGGATTTTAACATTTATTGTGTAATTATTTTACGATAAAATAAAAAAGCGGGGTTATCCCCGCTTGATTTTTAGTTTGGATTTATCTCATATCCACCATCTTCAGTGAATTTGTTTACGGCATCCAGATATTTAACTTTGAAGCCAAGGTCTTTGAATTGGTTATAAGCCATCTCAGCCCTTACCCCTGTTGCACAGGATACTATTATCGTTTTATCTTTCGGCAATTTTACAGCACTGCTGGGGATATCTTCTATCGGAATATTAATAGAATTCGGGAAATGTCCAGCTTCGTACTCCTGTTTTGTTCTAACATCGATAATAATCGTATCTGCTGGAGGTTGTTGTATAATTTTTTCAAACTCATCTTTTGCTATTGTACCAGGTTTAGGTGTTGGTATTACTACAAAAGCTGATTCAAGTTTGTTAGATAGAGTTTGATACCCTTTTTTCTTCCACTCTGATATTGTGATGGGCAGTACTCTTGTGCCTTTATACTTCATATTGATAAGCTTTGATGCAATTTCAACAGCATTTTCACCATAAACAACTATTGGTATTAATTTTTTGGATGGTAGTTTTTTAGACATCTCTTCAAAATTTTGGGGTGTTACGTTTACAGCGTTTGGTAGATGAGCTTTTTTAGCAACATCAGGGTTGTTTGTGTCTATTACAATGTAACCTTTAGGATTTTGTTTGAGTGTGTTATCAACAAGTTCTGGATCGATATATGAGATTTCGGAGGATATCCAGTCCGGAAAACCTCCAGCATAGATTTTAACATTTTTATAGCCAAGAGATTTTGCTTTTATGGCTGCTGTTGGGCTTGAGCAACCACCTACACAATAAAATATGAGTGTTGTATTTTTATCTTTTGGAAGCTTATCCACATGTTTCTCCAACTCTGCTGCCGGGATGACAATGGCACCTGGGATATAGCCTGCTTTGTAAGCCATTGGTGGTCTTGCATCGATTAAAATAGCAGATCTATCATGCGTAAGGATAGATTTTAGACCATCTTTGTCCAGTTTATCTTCTGGAGCTATAGTTTTCAAAATGTCGAACCTTGTGATGAGGGTAGCTATCTTTTTCCCTTCTGGTGTTTCATAATAGTAAACCCTAAAAGCCCTACCTTTGTAGTCACCCATTTCGGTGATATCTTCTAAGTTTTTTACTTTGGTGCATTGGTCGTAGAATAGTACCTCTTTTGCTGGTGCACCTGGTGCGCTGAGGTCTAATTGGAATGTCTTTGTTTTTTCCACAAAGTAGTAGAGTGTTCCCCTTACCATGTTGCTATCAGTTAGATGGCAGCCTTTGCAAAGGGGGGGCCATTGAAGGTTTTTGTAGGGCAGAAATTGCCGTACTGACCAGGGCAGAGCTTAGAATAAGGCTTAATAAAATAGTTTTTTTTATAAATCCTCCTATAAAAGTAGTAAATAAAAAGCTAATATTAATTAGCTTATTATAAATGGTAATGTCAATATTTTTCTTCACAATTTATCCAAAATATATTATTATAGTTTTTATGAAGTTTAAATTGGTTTCCAATTACACCCCTCAGGGGGATCAACCAGAGGCGATCAGACAGATAGTTGAAAATTTTAGATCCGGAATAGAACGCCAGGTACTTTTGGGTGTGACTGGTTCTGGAAAGACTTTTACTATGGCTAATGTGATACAGGAGCTTAATGTTCCCACTTTAATAATTGCCCACAATAAGACTCTAGCGGCTCAGCTATATGGAGAATTTAAGGAATTTTTTCCGGATAATGCAGTGGAGTATTTTGTAAGTTATTACGATTACTATCAACCTGAGGCGTATATACCCCAGACGGACACATATATTGAAAAAGATTCATCCATCAATGATGATATTGATAAGATGAGGCACTCAGCCACAAGAAGTCTATTAGAGAGGAGAGATGTAATTATTATTGCAAGTGTATCATGTATATATGGTTTAGGTTCTCCGGAAGCTTATTATGGTATGCTTGTTTCTGTTGAGGTGGGTGAGGAAAGACCTATAGATGAAATACTCGCTAAGCTGGTGGAGATAAAGTATGATCGGAACGAAATAGATTTTCATAGGGGTACCTTCAGGGTAAAGGGGGATGTGATAGAGGTTTTCCCCTCCCATGAAAGCGACCTTGCTTACAGAATAGAATTCTTTGGGGACGAGATCGATAGAATCTCTGAATTTAACCCTGTAACGGGTAAAACATTGTCCACTAGGAGTAAAGTTGCAATTTATCCAAATACTCACTATGTGACTACAAAGGTGACGATAGAGCAGGCCATTAAAGAAATAGAGAGGGATTTGAAGAACAGGGTGGTGGAGTTTGAACAGCAGCAGAAACTCCTGGAAGCCCAGAGGTTGCAGCAGAGGGTGATGTTTGATCTTGAGATGATAAAAGAGACAGGGTACTGCACCGGTATTGAAAATTACTCAAGGTATTTCGATGGGAGATTACCTGGAACCCCTCCCCCCACATTGATGAGTTACCTGCCAAAAGATGCTCTTGTGATTATAGATGAATCCCACATAACCATACCACAGATTAGAGGTATGTACAATGGTGATAGATCAAGAAAGATGACATTGGTGGAGTATGGTTTCAGGTTGCCGGCGGCGCTGGATAACAGGCCACTGAAATTTGATGAGTTTAATCAGAAAGCAAAAAAGATTTTGTATGTTAGTGCCACACCATCCGAGTATGAGTTGGAGGATTCAAAAGGGGTAGTGGTGGAGCAGATTATACGCCCCACTGGACTTATGGATCCGGAAGTGGAGATCAGACCTGCCAAAAATCAGGTGGATGATCTTATAGGGGAGGCATATAAAGTTATAAGTAAAGGAGAGAGGGTACTGGTAACCACCTTGACGAAAAGAATGGCGGAAGATCTCACTCGGTATATGAAGGATCTTGGTTTTAGCGTTGAGTATCTACATTCCGATATAGATACCCTTGATAGGGTAAAGATTTTAAGGGATTTAAGATTGGGAAAGATTGACATACTTATAGGAATCAATCTTCTCAGGGAAGGGTTGGATCTACCTGAGGTTTCTCTTGTGGCGGTCTTGGATGCTGATAAAGAGGGATTTTTAAGATCAGAACGGTCACTTATTCAAACGATTGGTAGAGCAGCCCGAAATGTAAATGGAAAAGCTATCTTTTATGCGGATAGAATCACAGAGTCTATCAAAAAAGCGGTGGAGGAGACGGCAAGAAGAAGAAAAAAACAGCTTCAGTACAATCAAGAACATGGTATAACGCCGGAAACAATAAAAAGTGAAATTAAAAATATATTGGAGTCTATTTACGAAAAAGATTATTTTGAGTACGATATTGAAGAATTTGGTATAAAGTCTGACGGTAATATTGAAAAACAGATTGCAGAGCTTGAAAAAGAGATGTATAAGGCAGCAGAATCCCTCGATTTTGAAAAAGCTGCCAGAATAAGGGATATTATTTTAGAGTACAAGGCGAGGTAGTAGATGAAAGAGTTTTTCATTAAGCATCAGAAAAAGATATTTATATTTATGGGGTTGTCTTTATTATCCGGTCTTGCCATTTTGGGTTATCTTTTTTTTATAATTAGTGATCTACCATCTGTTGCCCAGCTGAAAAATTTTAAATACAAAGTACCTACGTATGTATATGATAGAAATGGTAACCAGATAGCAGAGCTTGGATTGGAAAGGAGGATCCCAGTAAAAATAGACAAAATTCCTAAAAATCTAATAAATGCTTTGGTTTCTGTAGAGGATTCGCGTTTTTTTACGCACGGGGGTGTGGATTTTATCGGGGTTTTACGCGCTACGTTTTCTAATATTAAAGCCGGAAGGGTTGTGGAAGGTGGTAGCACACTAACACAGCAGCTTGTAAAGGTAATTTATCTTACTCCGGAGAGAAAGTTTAAAAGAAAGATAAAAGAGGCTGTATTAGCCTACAAAATAGATAAGTATCTTACTAAAGAAGAGATTCTGGAAATATATCTTAATCAGGTCTATTTTGGTAAGGGTTCGTATGGCGTTGAATCTGCAGCTCTGAATTACTTTGGTAAGCATGTTTGGGAGCTTAATCTCTATGAGTGTGCAATGTTAGCTGGTATTCCGAAGGCTCCTGGCATATATTCCCCCAGTTCAAATTTTGCTAAATCTGTGGAAAGGATGAAACATGTTTTGGGGAGGATGCTTGAGGAAGGATACATAACTAAAGATGAATACAACAATATAATAGTCCCCTCCATCACATCAGAACAAATATCCCCAAACAAGAAAAATTATGCCGGGTATTTTGTGGATTATGTATTAAATGAATTAAAAAATGAATTGAAACTTCCGGATCTAAATGATTTAGGTTATAAAATATATACCACACTTGACCTTGATATGCAGCTAAAGGCTGAAGAAGCTGTGAGAAATGGATTGATGGCTGTAAATATGAGGCAGGGGTATTTTGGGGTTCTGGCTAAAGGCGATGATCCATCTTTTGGGGAGAAGTTAAAAAAGATCTCTTATCTTTCTGAATTTGGGATCTATCCAGCTAAGGTAAAATCTGTTGAAAAAGATACTGTAATCTTTAGTTTGGGTGATAAAGAGGGGATATTAAAGCTCAACGAAAATAGATGGGCCTATCCCAATGGTTCAAAGTTAGGCCAGCTTACAGATTTTAAAACAATTATTAACAATGGCGATTATATTTTGGTAAAAAAAACCGAAAAAGGTTATCTTTTGACGCAGGAACCGAGAATAGAAGGGGCTTTGCTGGCGATATTTCCCAAAACTGGTGATATATTGGCTATGGTGGGTGGGTTTGACTATAGAAAATCTTATTTTAATAGAGCTTATCAGTCGAAGAGACAGGTGGGGAGTCTTTTTAAACCATTTGTTTATACTGCTGCCATTGATAGTGGCTTTAATTCCACCACTCTGGTTTACGATGCTCCGATTATGCTTGAAAGCGGTGAAAAGGGGAAGTATTGGACTCCACAGAATTTTGATCGTCAGTATTATGGATTTACCACCGTTAAAGATGCTCTAACCACTTCAAAGAATGTCGTGAGTGTAAAGATTGCTGAAAAGATTGGTATAAAAAAGATAAAAGAGTTTGCTAATGAAAGATTTGGCATCAGTTCAGAATTAGCTAACGATCTTTCCATAAGTATCGGATCTGCTTCTATATCTCTAATGGAGATGGTATATGCTTATGCTTTATTTCCAAATATGGGTAAAAATGTAAAGCCTTATGCCATTAAAAAAGTTGTGGATGATAATGGTAACACAATATACGAAAAATCTCCCGGTGAGGGGGAACAAAAGATAAGAAGCGCCGTGATACATATAATGAATGAGATGTTGATGAATGTCGTGGAGGATGGTACAGCTCAGGCGGCTAAGTCTGTGCCCAGAATGGTTGCCGGCAAGACGGGTACCACAAATGATTATAAAGATGCATGGTTTATAGGGTATACCCCTGATATCGTTGTTGGTAGCTGGGTGGGATTTGATGAATTTATTCCAATAGGTAGGGGAGAAACAGGAGGAAGGGCAGCACTGCCGATATGGGTATCGTTTATGAATTCTGTTATTTCAAAGATACCGTATAATATTTTTCCTGCATCTCCTGATGTGGTTTATTATAAGGTGGATGCGAATACAAACAAAAAGACTGAAGATATTGTGGATGATTTCAAGTTTGAGCCTTTTATTGAAGAGCCGAAGGAGAATGACGTTATAAATTAATGAATAATATCGATGATCTTGATTTTTTAAAGATAGGCAAGTTTGTGGAAAGAGATAATGAGCTCTTTCCTGTAAACAACTATGCTGAGCATATTTTAAATATATTTTCACTCAACTTACCTGAGGAGCCTGTAAGGTTTTTAAAAAGATCTGTGGAAAATAGGAATAGATCTTTTATGGTTTCTGGTATGAAATATAGTGTGGATAGGTGTGGGGAATTTTTTTACGTGAAAGATATAACAGAATATTTTGACGACATTGATCATGTGGTGGATCTGATGTCGTTGCAACATGAAATTAAAAATCCTTTAACAGTAATAGATGGTGCTGCCCAGATACTTCAGATCAAAATTAAAGATAGTTTTGTGTACAATACTGCTGATAAAATTTTAAAAGAGAGTAAAAGGATTAAGAATATACTGGATGAGATATCATTATTGCATAGAGATTTGAGTTATGGTTATATAAATATCAGGGATATTATTAATGAACTTGTGGAATCTATTAGAATATCTCACCCGGATTCAGATGTTATTGTGGAGATAGACCCTGAGATTTCAGAATTTTTTGGGGATAGAAAGTTGCTTTATATAGCACTATTTAATATATTGAAAAATAGTTGCGAAGCAAAAAGGGATACGAGTATAAGGATCTCTTTATCTCTGGATTCTTCGGTAAAAGTTCGAAAAAAAGTTGGTAGTAAGACATTTAAAATGTTAAAAATTGCCATAAGTGATATATCTGGTGGTATAACTAATGAACATCTGGAGAAAATTTTTACCCCATTTTTTACAACTAAAAGTAAAGGGAGTGGGCTGGGTCTTTTTATATCCAAGAGTATAATTGAAAAACATGATGGTAGGATTTATGTTAACACTATGTATGGTTATGGCACAAATTTTATTATTTTGATCCCGTACAGAATCGGAGGAGAAAATGATTAAAATTTTGATTCTGGATGATGAGGACAACATACTATGGCTACTAAAAGAGGGGCTGGAAGACAGGTCGATATCTGTTATTACATGTAGTGACTCTATAACTGCGGAAGGGTATCTCTCGAAAGATATTATAGATGTATGTATTGTGGATATCTTTTTAGATGGGGAAACTGGTCTTTCTTTAGTCAAAAAATGGAGTAGTAGATATAAAAATACCAGATTTATAATGATTACAGCTCAAAATACCAGCAGCAACGTTATAGAAGCCATGAACATAGGTGCTATCGACTTTTTCTCAAAACCATTCGATGTTATGGAGTTAAAAAGTAGGATTATTGATATTTTGGATAAGAAGGTTGTGGATACAGGGATGGAAGATTACTTAGATTACGACTATCAGACTTATTCAAAGAAGATGCTGGATGTTTATAAATTGGTTGGCAAAGTGGCGAGGACTGATATTAGTGTCTTAATCACAGGTGAGACAGGTACCGGTAAAGAGATTATTGCCAATATGATACACGAAAAAAGTAGTAGAAATTCTCACCCGTTTGTTGCGGTTAATGTTGCATCAATCCCCAAGGATCTTATTGAGAGTGAACTATTTGGTCATGTAAAGGGTGCTTTTACAGGTGCATTGGCTGATAAAAAGGGTAAATTTGAAGAGGCGGATGGGGGGACTATCTTTCTGGATGAAATAGGAGAAATGGAGCTTTCTCTACAGTCAAAAATTTTACGTGCTTTGCAAAACAGAGAGATCTCTAAGTTGGGTTCAAATAAGACTATAAGGCTCGATGTGAGGATTATTGCTGCCACAAACAAAGACCTTGAAAAGATGGTCAAGGAAGGGCTTTTTAGGGAGGATCTTTTTTACAGGCTTAATGTGGTGGAGATTCACATACCACCTTTGAGGGAGAGGAAGGAAGATATACCGATTCTGGTGGCACATTTCTTAAATAAATACAGTTATATAAAATCAGCACAATTTAAAGTGGATGAAGAGGTATTGGAGCTTTTTAGAAAGTATAACTGGCCTGGTAATATAAGGGAACTTGAGAATGTTATACAGTACGCCATTGTTAATTCGAATCAAAACTCAATAACAGTTGATGATCTCCCTGAAAAGATCAAGTCAGTTAGGATGTTAGACGATGGTGACTCCCTCAGCGATAGGTTATATGAACTATCGAAACATCTTATAGACTATTCCCAGATTACTGGTAGTTTTAATGCCTATTCCGAATATCTAAAAATAGTGGAAAGACCACTTTTTATGGCATCACTTGAAACGACGAACTGGAATAAATCCGAGGCAGCAAAGATTTTGGGTATAAACAGAAATACGTTAAGAACACGAATAAAGGAGCTTAATATTGATGAGCAGAAAAAGGGTTAAACATAAAAAAAAGATTAAAGAAAACCTGCAGATTTTAATAGGTAAAGTTGATATGGCGGCGGATGGGTATGGTTTTTTCATACCTGATGACCCAAAGGAAAAAGATGTCTTCATACCTAAAAATAAGCTCAATGGTGCATCACATAAGGATAAGGTAAAGGTTACCATCGAATATTTCAGGGGGAAAAAAGAAGCAAGGGTAGTGGAGATATTAGAGAGAGGATACAGCAAAATTGTAGGTAGAGTGGAAAAATCGAGATTTTTTGCATACGTCATCCCTTTTGTGAAACGTTTTGGTTTTGACATATATATACCCAAAAAATACTCTGAAGATCTGAAAGATGATGATGTGGTTATATGTGAAATAACAAAATATCAGGAAAAATCGAAAAACCCGGAAGGTAAAATTATAAAGATCCTTGGTAATCTAAATGATAAAGGGATAGAAAATGAGATTGTAATAGAAAAGTATGAGATAAGAAGAGAGTTTCCTAAATCTGTTAAAAAAAATCTTTCAAGGGACTCTTTCGAACTTTTTAAAAATCCCGGCAAAAGAACAGATTTTCGGGATCTTTTTACAGTTACGATAGATGGAGAGACCGCAAGAGATTTTGATGATGCTATATCTATCCATAGACTGGAAAATGGATATAAGCTTTTTGTCCATATAGCAGATGTGTCACATTTTGTAAGGCCAGATTCCAGGCTCGATAAAGAGGCTTATCGAAGAGGTACGAGTATCTATTTCCCCGAGTTTGCCATACCTATGCTGCCGGAAGAGCTGTCCAACGATCTTTGTAGTTTAAGGCCTGGGGAAGATAGGCTAACCATTACGGCGGAAATAGATTATGATGAAAAAGGAAATAGAGTTAATGCTAATTTTTATCAATCTGTAATAAAGAGCGATTATAGACTTACTTATAACTATGTAAACGATATTATTGAAGGTATTGAAAAGACTGATGATAAACGTCTTCTGAACCTGATAGATGCGGGGCTTTCTTTGCTGGATAAATTGATGCAAAGGAGAAAAAATGATGGTATGATCGATTTTGACCTGCCGGAAGTTGAATTCTATTTTGATGAAAATGGGGATATGGTGGATATCAAGCCCCTTGAAAGAAAGATTTCCCATCGTTTGATTGAATTTTTTATGATAGAGGCAAATGAGGCCGTGGCGGAATTTCTGGAAAAAGCTTATGATAGGGGGATGTATAGAGTTCATGGTTTTCCAGATCCAGAAAAATTACAGGAATTTGTAACAATATGTCATCTTTACGGTATTGAGTTGGGGGAACTTGTGGTTGATGATCCTAAATCTATACAGTTACTCTCTGAAAAGATTTCCAATTCAAAGTTTAGTTATCTACTCAGCTCAATGCTCGTAAGAACGATGCAAAAAGCTATCTACTCACCAGATAACACAGGGCATTTTGGTCTTTCTTCAACTTGTTATACCCACTTCACAAGCCCCATAAGAAGATACCCTGACCTTGTGGTGCATAGGTTATTAAAGAAAAAGCTATTCGGGTATTTCTTTGATTTTGATGAAGATTATCTTGATGCTACTGCCATAAATTCATCAAGGATGGAGCAGATGGCCGAAGAGGCTGAGCGGGAGATACATCTTTATAAAAAACTTAAATTTCTTCAATCCCATATCGATGCTACTTTTGATGCATTCATCAATAGGCTTACTCCTAATGGTATATTCATATATCTTGAAAAATTCTTACTTACAGGTTTTATCTCTATAGAAAATATGCTGGATGATGAGTATTATTACCTGGATAATCAGAATATGTTTATAGGTAAGAGGAAAAAAAAGAGGCTCAAGCTTGGGGATAGAATTTCGGTAAAATTGTCAAGGGTAAACTATGATCACCTCGAAGCAGATTTTTTTCTGGTGTAGTTGGGGGGATAATTTAAACATTCAAAAAATGGGGTGACGGCAGTTAATTTTTCACTTGACTTTTTCTATTTTATGTTTATTTTATCAGATAGGTGAACATTTGTTTACCTAACTATCTATGATAGGGGTTTTCATGGATCTTACCGATAGGCAAAAGGAGTGTCTTAATTTTATAAGTCATTTTATAAAAGATTATGGTTATCCCCCCACTATTCAGGAAATATGTAATAATCTTGGTATAAAATCTAAAAATGCCGGTTTTAAGCTTCTCAATACCCTTGAAAGTAAAGGATTCATAAGGCGAAACAGATCAATTTCAAGGGGTATTGAACTATTAAAGATTAATAATGGCATCCCTATACTTGGCAGGATTACCGCAGGAATACCTATAGATGCCGAAGAGAATATAGAAGGGTATATCCATTTGGAAGATATTCTGGGTGATATAAATGGCTGTTTTGGACTCAGGGTTATAGGGGATAGTATGGTGGAAAGAGGTATAGTGGATGGAGATATTGCGATTATCAAAAAACAGCCGGATATCTTAAATAATCAGGTGGGGGCTTTTATGATTAATGGTGAATTTACGCTCAAGACCTTTAAAATGACAAATGATGGTCGTATATATCTAAAGCCTGAAAATAATAAATATAAGCCGATATATATTACGGAGAATGACGCATTTGAGGTGGTTGGTTTGTTGAAAATGGTAATAAGGTTATTTGGAGAAGATTATGAGGCAAGAAAATACTGAGATTGTTGCAGGTGTTGTCTTTGACAGAGGGGATATAAAGCCCAGGTGGTTTTTTATAAATGGCCGCAAAATAAATGTTTTAAGAGTCATTTATAAATGGCACGAAAGGAAAGGGTATTATCTTATATACAAGTTTACCGTTACTGACGGGGAAAATATCTACGAGATAGCATTTAATTCAAATCTTCAAAAATGGTTTCTAATTGCAGTTGCCGAGGGAGTTTCATGATAGGATGTGTCGATATGGATGCATTTTTTGCCTCTGTGGAGCAGGCGTCAAACCCTTTTTTGAGGGGTAAGCCGGTGGGGGTGATAGGATCTAAAGAACGAACCGTAGTTGTTACATCTTCTTATGAAGCAAGAAGGTGTGGTGTAAAGACCGGAATGAGTAAGTATGAGGCTCTGAATATCTGTCCTGATCTGATTCTTGTGGTGGCAAATAATCAAAAATATATATACATATCAAAACTTATAACTGAGTTTATCTCAAAGATTTCTCCTAAGGTGGAGGCTTATTCCATTGATGAAATGTTTTTTGATCTATCGCATATAAATAGAGAGAATTATAAAGATGTGGCATATATCATAAAAAGTTGGGTAAAGGAGAGATTCCAAATAACATGTTCGGTAGGGATAGGTATTAGCAAACTTGTGGCAAAAATGGCAAGTGGGGTAAATAAACCTGATGGATTTTATTTTGTAAAAGAGGAGGATAGTATAAAGTTTCTTGATGATTTCAAACTTTCGGATATCTGGGGGATAGGAAAAAAGATGGAGCAGAGGTTTTACTCTCATGGAATATCTTCACTGAAAGATATAAGAAGATTGGGCATAGAGGAGATGGTAAGAAGGTTTGGTAAAAACGGGTTTCATTATTACGAAATGGCATATGGAAGATATGAACCGATTGTGTATGAAGAGCCGCCCGTAAAGTCTATAGGTCACAGTATGACTTTGCCGTTTGATATATATTCAATGGAGAAACTTCTCCCTTATATTTTACAGCTATCAGAAATGGTATCCGCAAGGGCAAGGAATAATATGATATCTGGTAAAACTATCTCTGCTTATGTCAGATATGCCAGCATGGATAAAGATGGTAAAATGATTACGATACCTTATTATACCTCTGCGACTCATCATATCTATGATATAGCCAGAGATCTTTTTGGAAGTTTTAACATATCAAATGGTATTAGATTAATAGGATTATCCCTTTCAAACCTGCTGCACAACTCAAAGAGTCTTGTGAACCTTTTTGATAATCCCAAAATGGTGAATTTGTACAACGCAGTGGACAAGATAAATAATCGCTACGGTAGCTGGACTATTCACCATGGATCCATACTAAACTGTCTTAGATTTGGTAGCAAAACAATTTCTCCCGCCTGGCGTCCAGATGGGGTAAGAAGTATAGATGTGAGATAGATTTTAAAAAAAGGGGCTAATGGGTAGGATCCCTTTAGCCACCAAGATAAGCTTTTCTTACTTCATCATTTGAAAGAAGATTTTTTGCATTATCCTCAAGAATTATTTTCCCAGTTTCGAGTACGTAGCCTCTATTGGCAATGGAAAGTGCCATGTGGGCGTTTTGCTCCACCAGTAGAATGGTTGTTCCTTTTTTATTGATATCCTGAATTATTTTGAATATACTTTGCACCACAATGGGGGCAAGACCTAGGGAAGGTTCATCCAATAAGAGTAATACAGGGTCAGACATTAGAGCTCTACCTATCGCAAGCATTTGCTGTTCACCACCGGAAAGGGTTCCCCCAAGCTGTTTCTCCCTTTCTTTTAATCTTGGGAAAAGGTAATATACATATTCAAGCTTTTGTGATACTTTTAGTTTATCTTTTACAAGATATGCTCCGAGTTGCAGATTTTCATAAACAGTTAAATTGGGGAAAATCTGTCTCCCTTCTGGTACCTGCACAAGACCTTCGGCAACTATCTTATCCGCCTTCCAATGGGTGATATCTTTGTTTAAAAAATGTATCTCCCCAGCCACAGGTTTGATAATGCCAGATATGGTATTTAGCGTGGTGGTCTTACCTGCACCATTACCACCAATAATCGTTACGATTTCACCTTCTTTTATATGGATGTCTATACCTTTTAATGCCTCTATATTGCCATATTTTGTATGAATATTTTTTAGTTTAAGCATTGTTTTCTACCTCTTTACCTAAGTAAGCTTCTATAACCCTTGGGTTAGTTCTTATTTCTTCGGGTTTCCCCTCTGCGATAAGTTTTCCGTAGTCAAACACCACAATCCTATCAGAAATTCCCATTACAAGTTTCATATCATGCTCTATAAGAAAGACTGTTTTTTCAAGATCTTTTCTGATATTTTGAATGGTTTCCATAAGTTCTTCCGTTTCCTGAGGGTTCATACCAGCTGCTGGTTCATCAAGAAGAAGTAAATCTGCACCAGTGGCAAGGGCCCTTGCGATCTCCAGTTTTCTCTGTTTACCGTAAGGAAGATTTTGGGCCTGTTCATTTCTATCACCCAGCAGCCCCATGTAATCCAGGAGAGCCTCTGCTTCCTCTATGCATTTTTTTTCTTCAGCAATGTATTTAAATGTTCTAAAAATTGACTGGAACATATTTGTTGTTCTTCTGCTATGCATGGCGATTATTATATTATCTATTGCTGATAATTGACCGAATAGCCTTATGTTTTGAAAAGTCCTTGCTATCCCTAGCTTTGTTATTTGATATGGTTTAAGAACATTGATGTTGATACCTTTGAAAATCACCTCACCCAGAGTTGGAGTATAGACACCGGTTATAACGTTAAAAGCCGTTGTTTTCCCGGCACCATTTGGGCCTATTAAGCTTAATATCTCCCCTTTGTGAATTACAAAAGAAACATCGTCCACAGCTTTTAATCCACCAAAATGCATCGATATATTTTTTAGTTCTAGTAAAATATCAGCCATAATTCACCTATACGTTCACTTTAATTTTGCCAAATAGACCTTGAGGTCTGAAAATCATCATCAATATTAATACAACCCCATAAGTTAGCATCCTGTATTCGGATGCAAATCTTAAGAATTCAGGTATAGTACTTAATACGATAGTACCCACCACTGCACCAAAAATGGATCCCATACCACCTAAAACCAACATGCAAAGTTGCTCTATCGATTTCATGAAACCAAAATCCACCGGGTTTATATAAGTCATAAAATGGGCATATAGTGTACCGCCAAGGGCTGCAAAAGCTGATCCAATGGTGAAAGAGATAATTTTGTATCGTGAAATATTTATCCCCATCATCTCTGATGCGATCTCATCTTCCCTTATACTTTTTATTGCCATACCATGTCGGGATTTTTCCAGCCTATACATGAAAAATATTGTGAAAATTGCTAAAACCAGTACATTCCAGAAATTAGTTGAAGCTGGTATTCCATAAATGCCAAGGGCACCACCTAAAAAATCTGTATTTAATAGGAATACTCTTATTATCTCTCCAAACCCCAGAGTGGCTATGGCAAGATAATCACCCCTAAGTCTTAGAATTGGTATACCTAAGATAGCTCCAAAAAGTGCACCTGTAAACGTTCCTAAGATTAATGATACTATAAAAGGGGCACCTAAAGCTGTAGATAGGTAAGCAGAAGAATATGCACCAATGCTCATAAATGCTGCATGACCAAGAGAAAGCTGTCCCGTTACGCCTGTGATTAAATTTAATCCCAATACCATGATTATATTAATACATGTTGTGGTTGCCACCTGTAAAACGTAATCATTTAATAAAAATGATAAATCCATCTCTACCTCTTTATACCTTTTCTTTTGTTTTTTTGCCAAAAAGACCTGCTGGCTTGATGATGAGTATCAAAATTAGAATTCCAAAAGCTATTGCATCCCTGAAGGATGATGATACAAAAGCAACGCCTAATACTTCCGTCAATCCCAATATAAGTCCACCCACCATTGCTCCAGGTATACTACCAATTCCACCAAGAACTGCAGCAACAAATGCCTTCAAACCAAACATCATCCCCATAAAAGGATCCACTGCCCTGTAGTATGTTCCCACGAGGACACCCGCAGCACCGGCGAGAAGTGAACCTATTGCGAAAGTAAAAGATATTACTAAATCCGGATTTATTCCCATAAGTCTTGCTGTATTTACATTGTGGGAAACGGCTCTCATTGCGATCCCTATTTTAGTATTATGAACTATATAGTAAAGGCCGTACATAAGCCCGATAGATATCACTATTATCAGAGGTTGTAAGATATTGTTTGGCAATAGTGCAGGGTAAGATTCATTTTGGGGACCATTTATCAATACAACTAAATTGGATATAAATATGGAAACACCTATTGCACTTATAAGGGCAGATATTCTTGCTGAGTTTCTGTTTCTCAAGGGGTTATATGCTATTTTTTCCACCAATATACCTATAAAAGATGTTAAGATCATTGCAAAAAATATAACAAGGATGAAGTTTGCACCCATCTTAATCGATACTATTAGTCCAATAAAAGCACCCAACATAAAAATATCACCATGGGCAAAGTTTATAAGCTTGATAATACCATAAACCATAGTATAGCCCAAAGCAACAAGTGAATAGATACTGCCCACTGTGATTCCATTTATTATTTGTTGAAAAAGAGTACTTAACACAACAGCTCCTTATTGTTTTTTAATTAAAAACGAAACCTATTTGGATAGTAGTTTTGATAAAATAGGGGAGAAAATCTCCCCTGTGATAAATATTATTCATTTAACAATTTAAGATAGTATTCACCATTAGCTCTCTTAGCCACTTCCTGAATGAAAGGCTTTTTGATGGCGTTACCTTCTTTATCAAATTTCATTTTACCACTTACACCATCAAACTCTGGCATACTTGCTAATGCATCTCTTATGGCTTTTCTCTGTTTTGGATCTTCGCAGTTAGTAGTTTTGGCCTTTTTCATGGCTTCTGCAAAAAGATAAACAGCATCATAACCTTGAGCAGAGAACATGTCTGCTTCACCGCGAGACTTCATCTTTTCTACAAATTCTTGAATCTTTTTAGCTTTTGCTTCTGGTGAGAAACCAGCGTATATGATAGAACCAAGAGCTGCATCTTTAGCCACTTTCCACAAATCAGGTGAAAGTAGACCATCCCCACCTATGATAGGAGTATTAATCCCCTGTTTCCTTAATTCAAGAAGAAAAAGAGAAGCTTCTGGATAATATCCTGTGAAGATAATAGCATCAAACTTTTGACTCTTTAATCCTGTAACCTGTGCTGAAAAGTCTTTATCCCCATCAGATATTTTTTCTTCTGAAACTATATTCGCTCCATATTTTTTGGCAGCGTTTTTAAAGATTTTGGTCATGGAAACACTGTAATCGTTGTTTACAGAAGTGATGAGAACGAAATTTTTCCATTTCTTTGTATCCATTAAAAATTTCAATGTGGCAGGTGCACCATCTGAGTCAAGAAGTGTATCCCTGAAAACGAATGGTTTTCCTTCAACAACACCATCGGCGGTGGCTCCTGCTGAGATGAGTGGTAAGGAAGCTTTGTTTGCTATTGGCCCGATAACAAAAGTTGCGCCGGATGTTGGCTCTCCAATTACACCGCAAACCTTATCTTTGTTGATGAATCGCTGAATAATATTTGCAGATTCTGCTTTATCACCGCGGCTGTCATAGTTTATCAGTTTGAGGGTTTTGCCATTGATACCACCTTTTGCATTAATTTCATCAACTGCCAGTTTTGCTCCTGCAAGAGTTTTTGCCCCATAAGTGGCAAGATTGCCTGTTTCTGGCCCCTGGATTCCCAGAGAAAGTTCCCCGGCTGCATAAGCCATACTTCCCACTGTAACCATCGCTGCAACAATTCCTGAAATAACAGTTTTTTTCATGTTGCCTCCTTTTAGTTAATTATTTGAAGTTCTAAATTATGAACTATCATATAGCTAATAGATTCCAATTTGTCAAACATTTTTTTATTTATTGATGGTTTAAATATTTTTGCGTTTTTTTTACATTTAGTTAAAAGTTGCTTTATATTTAAAATTGTTTCGTAATATTGAATTGATTAGGTTTTTTAAGATAATGATATGAACAAGGATTCATTTGTTTATTAACTGATAATACTATACTGTGAGCATATTTTCCTGTTGACATCTTGAAAATTGTTTGATAAATTGAACATATGAGCATAGGTAAAAAGATAGTCGAATTAAGAATGAAGAAAAATCTCACCTTGAGACAGCTTTCCAAGATATCTGGTTGTTCACTTGGTTTTTTATCCCAGGTTGAGAGGGATCTTGTATCTCCCACAGTATCTTCGTTAAAAAAGATAGCTGATGCACTTGAAGTAAATATGATGTATTTTTTTGACTCCCCCACTAAAACACAGAGAATTGTGGTGAGAAAAGGGGAGAGAAATCGAATGACGAATCCCAAATCGAAAGTGGTTTATGAGCTATTAAGACCACAATTTAGCGATTCGGATTTGCAGGCGCTGTATATGATATTAGAGCCGGGGGCCTTTAGTGGTAAAGATCAGCATAGCCATAGTGGGGAAGAGTTTGCATACGTTATGAAGGGTAGGTTAGAAATTGTGGTGGAAGGGGAGCATTTCATCCTTGAAGAGGGGGACTCTGCCGTTTATAAATCCAACCAACCACATTCCTGGAAGAACGCCTATGATGGGATTACCGAGGTTCTCTGGGTAAATTACCCCCCATCATTCTAAAAAAACATACTTAAAAATAATAAAACTATAAAATAGGGATTGGGGTAAATAAAAAAGGGGGCTTGTGCGCCCCTTTTATTTTTAGGCTTTTTTGACTTTGCCGGCTTTGAGGCACTTAGTACAAACTTTTATTCTTGCCACAGTTCCATCGGGGTTTAATACTTTTACCTTATGAAGGTTTGGGTAAAAAACTCTTCTGGTTACGTTGTGTGCATGGCTTATATTGTGTCCAAACATTGGACCTTTACCACATATATCACATCTTCTTGCCATCTATAGCCTCCTGACTCTATTATCCTAAAAAGGGCGATTATAATAACACAAAATAAAAAATTAGCAAGATTTTTTTACAAAAAACTTTTGTAATACTAAAAATTGATGTATAATATCTTTATGGATCTAAACTTTACTTACAAATTGTTAAACGGGAAAAAGGTGGAACTATTTTTTATACTGATAGTTTTAGCCTCTTTCTTGTCTATTCATATAATATTGAAATTTCTCCTGATGATTGTAATCTTTGGTATATTTCATCTAAAAAATTTGAAATGGTATTTAATTGTTTCCATTACCGTGCTGTTTTTTGTATCAAATTTTTCTGTATTTATCGTGGATAAAGAACTTAAAAAAGATGGTACCTATCAGTATTATTCCATAGGTGGCGTTGTGGAGGGTGTGGATACTTCTCTGGGTACGATTATTTTTGGTAAAATAACGAGGAATATTGAAGGGTTTAGAACTAACTATAGTATAGAAAAAGAGTATTTTAGAATGAGGTTACCTTTTTATTCTGCGCTTATAAGTTTTAGAAATGATGCCATCGATAAACTATACTATGGATCTAATAAACAGATCACACTTATACCAGCTATGTTTTATGGGGAAAAAAGGTATATTTCTGCTAAAGATACTGAAAATTTTACTCTGGCGGGGTTAAATCATATCCTTGCAATATCCGGGCAGCACGTGGGGATAATTTTGTTGGTGATTTTTTCTTTGTTGTATAAACTGCCTTTTAAGTTAAAAATGGTCATCTCGTCTGTAATGATTCTGCTATTTATACCAATTGCGGGTTTTAAAATACCTGTTATACGGGCGGGGGTTTTTGTCCTGATAATTGCCATAGCTTATACATTTGATGTAAAGGTAAGGATGAACAAACTCATTTTATGGGTGGCTTCGTTATTTCTCATCGTAGAACCTGATGTTTTAAACTCCCCTTCTTTTGCCCTTTCATTTCTTGCTGTTTACGGCATTTCGCAGGTAGATAGAGATTATTTTTTAGATCATAAATTCTTATCGGGAATTATGGTGGGGATCTATGCCACAGTGTTTACCACCCCTTATATACTTGCCAATTTTGGAATGATCAATCTACTATCTTTCCTGAATTCTATTTTGATTTCACCATTTGCTTTTTTGATAATCCTTCTGGGAATATTTTCACTTTTAAGCGTAAAGCTTGTAATGCCTATCGGAATTTTGGCAGAAAGACTTACGTATAATTTAATAGATCTGCTTTCAAAGATTACTGAATTTGGTTTTATCCTGAAATGTGTCCCTGTATGGGTGGGGATGTTGACTATTGTAATATTGTTTATTCTGTCTACGCTCCATTACAGGTATATATTGCTTTTTGGTTTTTTGATACTTTTTTACCCTGGAAAGGTTAATAAATTGGTTGCTTTTCCGGATCTTTCTCATTCGAGGGGGTATTTTTTATTAGGTGATACTTCTGAGGTTTACTTTGAGGGGTCTTCATATGAGTTTAGATATAGATTCCTTCCGGAATATGTTAAAAATGGTGGGGGTAGGTATGTGGATTTTGGATATATAGATGTGGAATATGACACTAGGTTTTTAAAAATTGCCCATCCGAATCAGTTTTCAAAAAGGGTATGTCTGAATCAGAATGGATGTGAGATAGTATTGGTTACCAGTAAAAAATCATTGCAAAAGATCAATTTGCTTGATAATACCACATATGTGACATACTCTAAAAAAATTTTAGCCGATAAAATAATCACACCACCTTATTACCTTTACAGATGAAATCAAACCTTGCGGATCGACTTCTCCCTTGTCTCTTTCAGTATTTTCCATTCATTATTGATTTTTATAAGGATCGATTTCGAAAAATAGTCCACCTGCCCTTCTTCTATTGAGAGAAAAGATTCTATGAATAATACTTTTGCCAGATTCTTTTTTTCTTCAGTCTTTATAATGGTGATATTAATCGACAGTAACTCTTTTTTCAAGTTTTCAAAAAAGTCTGTATAAGACTGCTTTTCAGGGAAAAATTTTATAAAATCGCTCCCATTGGCGTAGCAACCATATATAACATCGGGATTATTCTGTGTAAAAGCATTAAATCTTTTCAAAATAATCTCTGACGGGGATTCCAAGTTTTTTACCTCCCATAAAAATAATATGATTTATTTTTATCAATAGTTCTTCAAATGTTTTTTTGTTGAGGGCGGATATGAATATAGCTTCTGGATAATCCTTTTGGGCTTCTGTAATTACCTGTTCATCCACGAGGTCAATTTTATTAAACACAATTATTTTCGGTTTATCATTTAATTTGAGTTCTTCAAATGTTTGATTTACAGCGTCTATCTGTTTTTTATACTGATTATTGGAAATATCCACAAGATGAATGAGAAGGTCAGACTCTTCAAGCTCTTCAAGGGTAGATTTAAATGCCCCTTTCAGACTTTCCGGAAGATTTCTTATAAATCCTACGGTATCTGTAAGGATACATTCCCTATCTTCCGGGAAACGAAGCCTTTTGGAGGTGGTATCAAGTGTGGCAAACATTAGATTGTCCGCATAGACATCACTTTTGGTGAGATTATTCAAAAGTGTCGATTTACCTGCATTTGTGTAACCCACTATTGAAACTATGGGAAGATTTTTCCTCGTTCTTTTTACCCTCTGGGTCTGCCTTACAGATTCTATCTCCTTTAATTTTTTGGTTAAAAATGCTATTCTATCCCTGATCCTTCTTTTATCTATTTCAAGCTTTGTTTCTCCCGGCCCTCTTCCTCCTATTCCTCCCGTCAATCTTGATAGGGAGTCGTCTCTTCCGGTGAGTCGTGGGAGAATATGTTTCAGCTGGGCAAGCTCCACTCTTATTTTTCCTTCATTAGACTTTGCTCTACGGGCGAATATATCTAAAATAAGCTGAGTTCTATCCAATATTTTCATCTCTGTTTGCTCTGCAATACTACGGGATTGAGCTGGGGATAGAATGTTGTCGAATATTAGATAATCGATATTATTTTGCATGGCATAGATCACTATCTCTTTTAATTTACCTGGGCCCACCACAAATTTTGGATGAATAGTCCCTTTTATCTGTATGAATACCTCTTCGGGGATAATTTCTGCGGTTCTACATAGCTCTTTCAGCTCAAATAGACTTTCTTCCGCCTCTTTTTTGTCTTTATAAACGCCGATTAAAACTCCAGAAAACCCCTTTTTTACCTCATATCTTTCCTTTATCTTTCTGGAAAGCTCCGATTCTATAGCGGAGATGAATTCAATAAAATTATCCTTAATATTATATGGATCTTTATATTCCTTAATATCATACTCTTTTTCCTGAGATGGGTAAAGGTAAGCCATCTGGAGTTTGTATGGTTCTCCCCTGTCGTTTAGTTTTATTACAGATACAGCGTCCAGTCTTAAAAGTTTTAGATCAGTAATATCATCCTCATCCAGATCTTCTCCATATAGGTGTGTGTGGATGAGTCTTAGCCCCCTTAGTTTACCAGGTGTTATGGCAAATCTTTCAAGTTTTGGAATAAGCACCTCTTTGTTTGTACCCACAAGGACGATTTGTATGATGTTGTTTCTATCTATCAAAAGACCTATCTGTCTTCCCATCTCAAAGGATATTGAGGAGATTCGTTTTAAAAGTTCATTAGAGATGAGAGTGTTTGATATATTTTTCTTTTTAATAAATTTTTCTAAAGCTCTTAGATAACCTACTTTTACATTATCAGTATAACCGTATAAAATATCTACCTCCTTTACTAATTTAAATTGTTATGTTATAAAAAGCAATAGAAAAAATATCGAGGTGTTTTATGCATTTTCCTTTAGAAGCACAGACATTGATTTTACAGTATGCGGATAAAGTGGGCTATGAGATCGTACCATCTACAGAGGCTTTGGGTAGAATAGCTTATGAAAAGGTGTATTCCAACAGAAAATTACCTCCTAAGGATAATTCCGCAATGGATGGTTACGTCATCAGATGGGAAGATTATAATAATGGGATCAGGGAATTTCGGGTTAATGGTGTAATAAAAGCTGGTGATGATGTATCCGGATATCATGTGGGGAAAGGGGAATGCTATAAAATAATGACTGGTGGTTTTATCCCATCCGGTGGGGATAGCGTGGCGGAAATCGAAATTACCAATGAAGGATCCTATAAAGTTCACATAGATGGTAAGATGAAATATGGTAATCATATCCGGAAGGCCGGCGAAGATGTGGATGTGGGTGATGAAATAGATATGGAGGGGAAAGAGATAACGCCTTTTATACTTTCAAGGCTTCTTTCCGCAGGTATTACATATATAAAGGTGAGTAGAAGGTTGAGGGTAGGGATCTTTTCCACAGGTGGTGAGCTTACTTTCCCCACTGATGCGGCATATCCAGAAAAAACCATCGATTCAAATGGATTTTTTGCAAGGGGGTTTTTGAAAAATTTTGGTGTGGATGTGGAATACCTTGGTATTTTTAAAGATGATAACGAAGATTTGAAAAATTTCCTCAAACGTATCGATAAAAAATATGACATCATAGTATCAAGTGCCGGAATATCAAGTGGTGATTACGATGTGGTGGGGAATGTGTCGGAAGAACTTGGGGTTAAATGGTTAATTAGGGGGATAAAGCAGAAACCTGGGAAACCTTTTTCTTTTGGATTTATAAATGAACTGCCATTTTTTGCCCTTCCCGGTAATCCAGTAAGCTCTGCTTTCTGCGTCTTTTTCTATCTGGTGCCATTCATAAAAAAAATGTACGGTGTGAAGGATGTATTACCAAAATCTGTGGATGCTTATCTCAAGGGGAGGATGAAGAAAAGAAATGATAGAGTCCACTTCAATAGAGTATTACTAAGATATGAAGATGGTCGTTTTGTGGCTTATCCTTTTGATAATCAGGATTCCCACATGATCCGTTCCATTGCTGAGTCGAATGGATTCTGTATGATACCTTCCGAGATGGTGGGGGAGATCGAAGAAGGGGTACTTTTAAAAGTATATCCATACGACTTTAAGACTATTATATGAATTTTGAAATTGTTTACGAGGATGATGACATTCTTGTGGTAAACAAGGGGCATGGTTTATTGGTTTTACCGGATAGGTATGATAAGGATCTTCCCAATTTAAAGGATCACCTTACCGAAGTTTATGGTAGAATATTTGTGATTCACAGGCTTGACTACGGCACTTCTGGGCTTATGGTCTTTGCCAAAAATGAAAGATCTCACAGGAATTTGTCGATACAATTTGAAAGATCGGAGGTTAACAAGAGGTATTACGCCATCTGCAAAGGGGGATTCCCGTCGGATCTTACCTGTATGCTACCGATCTCAAAGGTGAATTATCATGGTAGGTATAAGATAAATTTCAAAAGTGGTAGAAAGGCTCTGACATCCTTTTTTGTCTTAGATAGATTTTCCGATAAGACTTTAATTGATGTTGTTCCTCTTACCGGCAGATCCCACCAGATAAGGGTGCATCTTAAAGCGTTGGGGTATCCTCTGTATTACGATTTTTTGTATAATGAAAAGCGGGAGGATAAAAGGTTGACCCTTCAGGCTTATTATTTACGGTTTAAACACCCTGTAAAAACAACAGTTATGGAGTTTCAGACTGATATTTCAGACTTTTTAAAAGAAATTTTAAAAATTTCCTAAAGTTTTAATCAACTGTTCCGATTCACTGCTTAAGACGCAGGGAAGCGTCATAGAAAATAGAGAAACCCTCTATTGAAAGAATCAAGGAGGATAATATGGCAGTGTCAATTTACAACAACCTAATGTCTTTGAATGCCCAAAGGCATATCACGGCAACCAACAATATGTTGGGAAAGTCTCTTGAGAGACTATCTTCAGGTCTCAGGATTAATCACGCTTCAGATGATGCCTCAGGTATGGCAATCTCTGAAAAGCTGAGGGGGCAGATAAGTGGTCTGAAAAGATCGATTATGAATGCCCAGGATGGTATATCTATGCTTCAAACTGCTGAAGGAGCCTTAGAAGAGGTCTCTTCAATGCTCCAGAGGATGAGGGAGCTGGCGGTACAGGCGGCAAACGGTACCTATACTTCAAATGATAGGGTTGAACTCCAGAAAGAGGTGGAACAGCTCAAATCTGAAATAAACCGTATCTCGGCAGCCACCGAATTCAATACCAAAAAGCTCTTAAACGGTGATGGTACAGCCCTTTGGTCGGCAAGTGAAAATAAGATCAATGCCATCATCAGGGGTAATGTTGCCGAAGGGAACTACGAAATATCCCTCAAAGCTAACAAAATCGGCAAGAATCAGATATTCAAAACTGATATAATGACCCTTCAAGAGGGTAAGATTGGTGCGGAATATAAAGATAGCACAGCAAATGCAACATATGATACAAATATCAAAGAGGTTAGGGAACCCAGAACTCTCTGGTCTACCGGGAGTTCAGATTACACTCTTACACTTGTAGGTACGGCAAGTACCACAAACTCAGCTGTGGCAACGATAGGTTCTTTTTTGCAACCAGGATCTGCAGGAACTGTAGGATTAAACACAATAAGCTCAAATTTGACCTTTGACGGTTATGCTCTTGTGGAGATCACAGGTGATAATAATAGTGCTGCAATAACATATTTTTATGATGCAATAACAGGGCAGAGGATAGGTTCTTCTACAGATAATGATATCGCTGATGGTATAACAACCACTGCAGGTTTTAGCCTCTCAGCAGTAGGGACCTTTCAAAATGGAGATAGATTTTTATTTTCCATTTCGAGGGGGATTGATTATACTACAGTGGGAGATGGTTCTGGTGCGATAATATTGACGGATGGCCCTTCAGATAAACAAATTAATCTAACAATTAACTTCACAGCAGTTAATTCACTTGCATCTTCTACAGATGATATAACACATACAATCTATCTAGCTGATTTGGATGAACTGACAGGTAATTTAAACCTTGGTAGTATAGATATAGTATTTGCCAAGACAGATGGTACCGTCAATACTGGACAGGGTACCCTTCATCTCTCTGGCGGTGGTGAAGCAGCTACTACAACTACAAAGCTAAAAGATATTGCAAGGTTCATAGATGCTGATGGGAATAACCTATTTGAAAACAAACAGGAGCTCACCATCTGGGGTAACGGGAAGAGTGCTATGATCTATCTTGAAGCTGATGACACCGTATCAGACTTCGAATACAAGATGACAGATGCAATCGTAAATAAACTTGGTTTAGGATCTGATAATGCTCTTGTAAATTCTCATTTGGTGGATTATATCTCTACACCGACAACTGATGGAGCAAGAACAGTAAAAGGTACCTTTATAATTCAGACAGCTCTTGCGGGAGAGCAGGGGGAGATAGCTTTCAGTGGTGATCAGAGACTCCTTAATGCGCTTTCTTTAGCTGAAATTCAGAAATCAGAAAACAACACCACCCTTGTAACCATCAAAGATGCCCACACCGGTAATCTAATAGGTACAGATGAGACAGGTAATGATAGAGTAAATGGCGTGATCAATGGTATAGAACTCGTAATAGATTCAAGGGCAAACGTATCTGCTGAATGGGATTCCACAAACAGTACATTGAAATTTAAAGAAAATGCTAATGCTTCCACCAAGAAATATTACCTCCATGTGGTGGATAATTCCACTGATCTACAAATAGGGCCAAACAAAGGGCAGAGTCTCTCGGTATCTATACCTCAGCTGGATGTGAAAGGGCTTGGGATCGAAAATGTGTACCTTGTTTCCCAGTCTCTTGCCCAGAAGGCAATTCCGGATATTGACAATGCTTTGAGTCAGGTGGTGACAATCAGAGCTACTATAGGTGCCCAGATCAACAGACTTGAACACACAATTAACAATCTGACAGTGGCAAAGGAGAATATGACCGCTTCTGAATCAAGAATTCGTGATCTTGATGTTGCTGAAGAGATGGCTACATTCACAAGATTTCAGATTCTTGGGCAATCTGGTATGGCTATGCTGGCCCAGGCCAATCAGATTCCACAGATGGCTTTACAACTTTTGAAATAGTTTGATAATTTAAAAAATTAAAAAAATGGAGGTAAGTTATGTCTGCAGTAGTTAGAAAAAGTGAAAACAACAATATAAATAAAGAAAAATCTCAGCTTACCAAACTTTATGAAATGTTGAGGGAAATGTTTAATACGGATTACTACGGAGCAGTTGAAATCAAATTTGAAGCAGGTAAAGTGACAATTGTAAAGAAAACTGAAAGTATAAAGATTTAATTTTAGCATCGATTAAGTGAGATTATGGGCGGGTATACCCCGCCTTTTTTTACACGGTAGGATAAAATTTCCCGATCTTTTGGCATGGTAATTGAAAAGAGACCTTTAAAAACCTTTAAGGAGGTTTTTATGAAAGGATGCAGAAAATTTTCTTTGATGCTTTTTACAAAAGAGTTGAAAAAAGTTTTCAATAAAATGTATAATGAAAGTGACAGGTTTGATATTACATCATACTTTAACGGTCAGAAGATCCAGATTAGCTTTGAAAGGATCAAGGGGAAATGATGTTTAAGGATAAAAATATTCTGATAACTGGTGGCACCGGATCTTTTGGAAAAGAGTTTGTAAAATATCTATTGACCAAATGTGAGCCTAAACGTGTAGTGATATTGAGTAGAGACGAATTTAAACAGTATGAGATGGCCCAAGAATTTAGTAATGACAGGCGTTTGAGGTTCTTTTTAGGTGATGTAAGGGACAAGGATAGGCTCTATAGAGCTTTTTATGGTATAGATTATGTTGTACATGCCGCTGCATTGAAGCAGGTGCCAGCTGCGGAGTATAACCCTTTTGAGGTTATAAAAACTAATATTTTGGGTGCCCAAAATGTTATTGAGGCTTGTATTGACAACAATGTGAAAAAGGTTGTAGCTCTTTCCACAGATAAAGCTGCAATACCGATAAATCTGTATGGAGCTACAAAACTATGCTCTGACAAGCTTTTTGTGGCTGGGAATGCTTACGCTGGAGGTAGAATTACACGGTTTGCCGTTGTAAGGTATGGGAATGTTTTGGGTAGTAGAGGGTCAGTATTACCTCTTTTTTTAAAGCAGAAGAGGGAGGGTTTGATAACGATTACCCGCAGGGATATGACAAGGTTTTGGATTACATTACCACAGGCGGTGGAGCTTGTGGTAAAGGCTTTTAGGTATATGACTGGTGGGGAGATATTTGTTCCTAAGATACCTAGTATGAAGATGATCGATTTTGCTGAAGCTATTGCACCGGAGGCAGAGATTAAAGAGATAGGTATTAGACCTGGAGAAAAGATGCATGAGGTTATGATCCCTGAGGATGATGCAAGGCATACGAGGGAATATGAAGATCATTATAGGATTATTCCAGAATTTTTGGATTGGAAAGCGCCAAGTGAATTTGGTGTTGGTGGTAAGACTCTTCCGGAGGGCTTTTCTTACAGAAGTGATAATAATAATTGGTGGCTAACAAAAGAAGAATTGATAAAGATTATAAAAGAGCTTAATTTTGAAATCTAAAATGTTGGAGTATTTAAATGATAACAGATGATAAACCAACAAACTTAAATACTCAGTATCGATATATCACTTATGGAAAGCAATATATAGATGATGAAGATATAAATGCTGTTGTAGAGGTATTAAAGTCAGATTTTTTAACCCAAGGTCCTAAGGTAAAACAGTTTGAAGATGGTTTGGCTGAATATTGTGGCTCGAAATATGCAGTGGTTTTTAATAGTGGCACATCTGCCTTGCATGGGGCATATTTTGTAGCTGGATTATCAAAAGATGATGAATTTATTACATCTGCGATGACCTTTGTGGCTACGTCGAATGCAGGGATCTATTTGGGAGCTAAGCCTGTGTTTGTAGATGTGGAATCAGATACAGGTAACATAGATGTGGATTTGATTGAAGACAAAATATCTGAAAAGACAAAGCTTATCGTTCCGATCCACTATGCTGGTCATTCTTGTGATATGGAAAAAATCAGGAATATTGCAGATAGATATCAGCTAAAGGTGGTCGAAGATGCCTGTCACGCCCTCGGTGCAAGATATACAACCAATGGTTTAACATTCAAAGTAGGATCTTGCCAATTTTCTGATATGACGGTTTTTAGCTTCCATCCCGTAAAACATATCACCACTGGTGAAGGTGGGGCAGTGCTCACAAATGATTATGATCTTTATGAGAAGTTGCTTTTATTTAGAAATCATGGGATTACAAAAGAGAAAAGGAAGTTTAACAAGTATCATTCTATGTTTGATGGGGATTGGTATTACGAAATGCAGTTTTTGGGATATAATTACAGAATGACTGAAATTCAGGCAGCTCTTGGGATAAGTCAGCTAAACAAATTGGATCGTTTTGTATTGAAAAGAAGAGAAATAGTAGATATTTATAATTCCCATTTTAAAGGAAACGTCTATTTTGATATACCTTTAGAAAAGGGGTATGCTTTTCATTCATATCATCTTTACCCGATTAGGCTAAAAGATAGATATAAAGATCTCAAAAAAGAGATTTTTGAATTACTAAGAAAGAATGGTATCGGTGTGCAGGTGCATTATATCCCTGTATACCATCATCCATTTTACGAGTCAATGGGTTATGAAATGGGGATCTGTAAAGATGCCGAGGATTTTTATCAGCGGGAGATTAGTTTACCTATCTATCCGGCAATGACGGAGGAAGATATAAGTTATGTAATAGATAAAACGTATGGGGTGTTTAAATCTTTATGAAAATTGGGGCTATTATTCAAGCGAGGAGCTCTTCCACGAGGCTTCCAAAAAAAGTTTTACTCAAATTACCTTTTGGGGGTGGTATTACAGTTCTTCAACAGGTCATAAGAAGAACCCTTAAGTCCAGCATGATCAATGAATTGATCGTTGCTACCACAAATGATGTTGCCGATGATGAGATAATAGATATATCCGAACAAGAGGGTGTTAAATGGTTTAGGGGAAGTAAAGAGGATGTGCTTAGTAGATATTACAATGCAGCAAAGGAAAGTTCTATCGATTTGATAGTAAGAATTACCTCTGATTGCCCTTGTATAGACTGGCAGATAATCGACAAGGTTATAGAATTACATCTAAAGGATAACGCCGATTATACATCCAATACTATAAAACCCACCTTTCCACATGGGCTTGATGTGGAGGTGATATCTTTTTCAGCCCTTGAGAAGGCTCATTTACAAGCAAAAGATAGTTTTGAAAGGGAGCATGTTTGCCCATACATTTCCACCACTCATTGTGATATGTTTAAGATATCATCGTTTGAGGCACCTCAGGAGTTGTATGCTCCTGATATAAGGATTACTCTGGATACCGAAGAGGATTACGCTTTATTGTGTGCTGTGTTTGACTTTTTATTCGAAAAGGAACAATATTTTTTAGCAGGTGATGTTGTCCATCTCTTTAGGTCGAAACCTTGGTTGAAAATTATAAATAAAAAAGTAGTCCAAAAAAAGCACTTTTTTGATTTAAAAGATGAGCTTAAAGAGGCTATAAAGATTTTGAAGTTGCAAGATTTAGATGGAAGTGCCGATATAATTAGAAAATTCGTTGATGGTATGTAATTTTGTATAGTATAATTAATCATCGGTGATAATTGTATGAAGATATATATAATTACAGAAGGTGGATCAGATATAGGTTTTGGGCATCTGACACGAATGTATGCTGTCTATCAAGGGTTCAAAGTAAGAGGTATTACACCGAAGTTTATAGTTAATGGTGATGATTTTGTTGAAGATATTATTAAAGAAGCAGAGTGTGAGATTTTTGATTGGATTGATAATAAAGCAAGGTTATTCGACCTTATAAAAGGTGCTGATATTGCTATTATTGATAGTTATTTGGCAGATAAATCTTTGTATGAAGAAATTAGTAATATTGTAAAACTTCCCGTTTATTACGACGACAACAATAGGTTGGAGTACCCGAGGGGTGTAGTGATAAATGGTAATATCCATGCAAAAGATCTAAATTACCCTGAGAGGGGTGATATCGTATATCTCTTAGGTATGGAATATTTACCACTGAGAATGGAATTTTGGGATCTCCCTGAAAAAGAGATTAGGGTAAATATGGAAAGTATAATGATCACATTCGGTGGTGATGATGTGAAAAATATGACTCCTAAGGTTTTAAATTTTCTTGTAGAGGAGTATCCTGGTTTAAAAAAGTATGTGATAATAGGGAGAGGATTTAGGAATATAGATGAGATAGAAAAATATGTTGATAATAAAACGTTTTTGGTATATCATCCAGATGGTAAAAAGATTAGGGATATTATGTTGGATAGCGATATTGCCATCTCTGCTGGTGGTCAGACCCTTTATGAACTTGCAAGGGTGGGTGTGCCAACAATAGCAGTGATAGTAGCAGAGAATCAGATAGGTAATGTGAAAAAGTTTGAGGAATTGGGGCTAGTGGAGAATGTAGGATGGTGGGATGAACCGTTGTCTAACATCAAAAGTAAGATTTTAAAGCTTTCATCATATAAGAATAGAAAAGAGAAATCAGACCTTTTGCGAGAAAGAATATCGATGATATCTGAAGAGCTTTTTAGTGAAAAGTTGTTAAAAAAATTTAATAGTCTATTGAATTTAGATCCTCTTAGTAATTTTAGAAAAATTTAGTCTGGATAATAAAACCCTTAGGGAAGTGATCTATGAGTGGTTTTAAACTTTATGGGAAGATATAAGAAAAGAAGGTAGATCAGCAAGATTTCCATATGAGAAGGTAATCAGTTTTGTGTTGAGATATTACCTTAAAGAAAAGTCCAAAAATGATGTAAAAATTTTAGAGGTTGGGGGTGGTGCTGGGAATAATTTGTGGGCTTTAGAATTGGATGGTTTTAGTGTTTATGGTATCGATGGGAGTAGTACAGCGTTGGAATTTTAAATTTTGAAAAGAGATGGACTTTGCCCTTTAGAAAATGGTATTTTACAATTTCATAACATTAATCCTTTTCGAAGATATACTTGACAATTATTTAAATTTATGTTAACATAGCTAAGGGTGAATAAGTAAAATGTAATTTTATGGAAAATTCTACGCTATCTATTATAAAGAATCTGATTTTATCAGATCAAAATAATATGGATCTTCTTGCTTATGCAGATGGTGGTAATGATTCGGTTTGTATTGCAAAAATCTTGTGATGTTTAGCAAGAAAACTTATCGATATTGTAGAAATTTAAAAAAATATCTGGTAGATTTTTACTCAAGTTAACATTTAAGAGGTTAGTATGGGTAATTTAATAAGTAATATTAAAGGTTTAAAATTTCCAGATCTGTATGTAACAAAATTTTTTTTCAAAGAAAAACTTGATAAAATTACAGGAAATGTATTAGAGCTGGGGTGTGGAAATGGTAACAATCTATCTTTATTTTATTCTTATGAATATGATGTTGTTGGAATTGATATAGACGACGATGAAATTAAAAATGCTAGGTATAATTTTGAAAATCTTTTTAAAACAGATTCAGACAATTCTTTCCAATTCTATTGTGGTGATATTAGGGATCTTAATTCATTGTTGAGCTCTGAAGTTAAATATGATGTTGTGCTTTTGCCTAATATTATAAATTATATTAAAAGAGAAGAATTTAAAAAGCTTCTTTGGGATTTGAGGTCTTTTTTAAAATCGAATGGTAAAATCTTTATTAGATTTAGATCTCCAAGAGATATGAGGGTGGCTTTATCAGAAAAAGTAGGTGAAAATGAATATATAATAAAAAGTGAAATTACAAATGAGAAAGATAATTATCTTACATTATATGAAGAAGCTGAAATCTTGTTGTTAATTAATGAGTATTTGAAATTAAATAATTTTAAGACTTTTCATCTTTATGAGGAGAATTACCATGTTGATAGAAAGATTTTCAATGCTGATATAGTTATTTGGGGCGATTTTAGTTTATGATTTGTGCAATAATGCAGCCCACATATAACCCTTGGTTGGGGTATTTCGATTTGATAGATAGAGTTGATTGTTTTGTGTATCTGGATAATGTTCAATTGGTTAAAAGAAGTTGGCAGGTGAGAAATAGGATAAAAAGCCCTAATGGCGAACTTTTTTTAACTATACCAATAAAACATACAGCTCCAAGGGATGATATTACAATAAATAAAGCTTTGGTGAATGGAGATGGGTGGAGAAGAGATCATTTAAAAGCTATTGAGTACAATTATAAAAAATCGAAATTTTTTGACGATATCTTCCCTTTTGTAAGTAGCTTGATTATGAATGAAATTCAGATCTTATCTGAATTTAATATCAATTTTATTGAACAAATCAAAAATATCTTGGGAATAGAAACTAAGACTATTAAAAGCTCGGATTTATCAAATTTAAATTACAAGAAAGATGATCTGCTGGCGGCATTATGTAAAGAAATAGGAGCTGATACATATATATCTCCACAAGGTTCTTCAGTTTATATAGATCGTGATACTATTGGTGGTGCATTTACAAGAGAGAATATTAAATTATATTATCACAATTACGATCATCCAAAGTATAATCAACTTTTTGGTGAGTTTTTGCCATATATGGGGGTTTTGGATCTACTTTTTAACGAAGGGGTTAGAAATAGTATTAATATAATAAGAAGTGGTAGAAGAGAGCTGATATATTATTTAGATTTTAGTGAAAGATTAAAATCTATTTGATAAGATTCTGAGGTTTATTTTAGATAAATGTTTGTTGGATATTTATATAGTTTACAAAATAGGGGATAATATATGACTAATCTTTTGGATAAAAACGTTTTTATAATTGCTGAGCTCTCGGCAAATCACAATCAGGATATAAAAATTGCAAAAGAAACTCTTTATGCGATGAAGGAATCTGGTGCAGATGCGGTAAAATTACAAACATATACCCCTGATACAATTACTATAAACTGTAATAACGAATACTTTCAGATTAAACAGGGGACCCTTTGGGATGGGCAGACCCTTTATCAGCTTTACAAGCAGGCTTATACCCCATGGGAATGGCATTATGAGCTTAAAGATTTAGCTGAAAAGCTTGGTATCATCTTTTTTTCCACTCCGTTTGATAAAACTGCTGTAGATTTTCTCGAAACCCTCAATGTCCCTATTTATAAAGTGGCATCTTTTGAGATAACAGATATACCGCTTATTGAATATATCGCTTCTAAAGGTAAGCCAATAATAATCTCAACAGGAATAGCCACATTATCTGATATTCAGCTTGCCGTTGATACATGCAAGGATAATGGATGTAAAGAGATCACATTGCTAAAGTGTACATCTTCCTATCCTGCTCCTTTAGAGGAGGCAAATCTTTTAACAATACCTGATATGAAAGTCCGATTCGGTGTGAATGTAGGTATCTCAGATCACACTTTGGGTATCTCAGTACCGATTGCTTCTGTTGCCTTAGGTGCTCGAGTTGTGGAAAAACATTTCATAATTGATAGGAAGCTGGGCGGGCCCGATGCTGCTTTTTCCCTTGAGCCTAATGAGTTTGCAGAGATGGTAAAGAATATCAGGGAGGTGGAAAAGGCTTTGGGCACTGTAACATATGATCTATCCCCCAAAGTTGAAAAGAGTCGGATATTTAGTAGAAGTCTTTTCGCTGTGGATGATATAAAAGTGGGAGAGATATTTACAGATAAAAATATAAGGTCGATTAGGCCCGGGTATGGTCTTCATCCAAAATATTACAAAGAGCTTTTGGGGAAAAGAGCAAAAAGAGATATAAAACGTGGAGAGCCCTTGACTTTGGATGATCTGTAATATTTTAAAAGTTTAAAATTTCCCATATCTTTGGCATTATCTTTGCTTTCATGAATTATACATAAAATAAAATTGGAGTGTGTATGGACTTTTACAAAAAAAATTTGGAATGTTTAAAAAAGTATAGACCTGAGATTTATGAAAAATTAGCAAATTTTTCCCCTTCCAAATATAAAGTGATTACTTCTAATCATCCAAAGAGATATCCAAATCTTTTGCACTTGTCATCGGATATGATGGCTTACAATAATAATGATCCTTTGACCCCTATTCTACAGGATCTTAAGGATAAAGTACATTTACCGATACTAAATCTGTTTTTTGGTTTTGGGCTTGGATATGAGCTGATGGGGATGCTTCAAAACTATAATGTTCCTGAATCGGTATATATTGTGATAGACCCAGAAATTGAGCCATTTTATCATGCAATGAAAATGATAGACTATGAGCTGATGATAAAAGATCAGAGAGTTTTTCTTTTTATTGGAGATCCTGATAAGAATATGTTTTTAAACTTTCATGATATATTGATGATGGGGAATTTAAAGCTTTATGTAAAAGCTATAAATATTATCGATAACAAACTTTCTATAAAACTTCATACCTATTACTATAAAAATATTATGAATCATCTAAAGGACGCAATCAGGGAGGTACTGCTCCATTTCGGCAATGATCCTTGGGATTCTTTGATAGGTATAGAAAATATCTTTCTAAATATCAATGAAATAATAAGAAATCCTGGTATCAAAGATCTCAAAGATAAATTTAAAGGTAAACCTGGGATCGTGGTGGCTACAGGTCCGTCCTTAAATAAAAATATAGAACTATTAAGAGGTTTAGAAGATAAGTCGGTTATCTGTGCTGTGGATGCGTCAGTAAGGGTAATGAAAAATTATGAACTTAAGCCTCACTTGGTCACGTCTTTGGAAAGGGTGATTGCCACGTCTAAACTATTTGAAGGTCTTACTGCTGAAGATGTAAAAGATGTATATTTAGCAGCTTGTCCTGTGATAAGACCAGAGACTTATGCTAATTTCCCTGGAGAGAGAATTATCGTATACAGAAATTTTGCCACATTTCAATGGCTTGAGATAGAAAAAGGGATCTTAAACATCGGTTCATCTGCTGCTAATATGGCTTTTAAGATTCTTGAGTTTTTAGGTTGCAATCCGATTATTCTTATTGGTCAAGATCTTGCTTTTGGTGAGGATGATGTCACCCATGCAAAGGGAGCTACTTTTGGGGAAAAAGAGGAGCATTATCATAAGGGAGAAAGAATTTTAGAGGTTGAAGGGAATTTTGTCCCTAAGATAAAGACCACAGAAACATGGTATAAATTTCTAAAGTATTACGAGAAAGATATTGCAAACTTTAATGGTAAAGTAGTTAATGCAACAGAAGGTGGTGCAAGGATTCCGGGAACGGAAGTCATATCTTTTAAAGAAGCTATAGATAGATATATAAATGAAAGGATAGGGGTGTTGGAGACTATAAAATCCTCTCTTAATTATCCTACACTTGAAGAGATAGAACTTTCAAGGAAAAAGATGATGGAAAAGGTAGTGGATGCTATTAGTTATGCAGATGAGGTGATAGCCCAGATGCATGATGGGAAAATACTTACAGAAAAATTCACTAGGAGTATCATAAGTGACTTTGAAAAAAATGGAAAATATGACGTTGATGAGGCAAATAGATTGTTTCTTCAAATTCAAAAGCCATTACAGATTTTCTCAGAGAAAAAGTTTTTTGAGATATTTATGCATTTTGTGCAGTCTTATTTTATTACAAGCTTTATAGAAATAAATGGAGCTATGGGATCTAATCTACCAGATTACAAAAAAAAATTTAGTGTTGTAACGATTTTAGATGACATGTATTTAGTTATGGAAAGACTTATACGGGCGATGAAAGACTCTATGATTAAGATGAAGCAGATACTTGATAATAGAAGTTAAAATTTTCGGAATGTGAAATAGAAATATTTCCAGCCAGAGCTAGATTTTAACATAATGGAGTTAATAAAGGAGGCAGAGAATTTAAATAAGTTTTCCATCAGGAAGATGGGAAGAAGCTGTCCATATTCTTATTACTACCATCTATCTGGTAAGTATCTCTATACCTGTCTTCAATCACTTCTACTTTTTTCTTGCATTTAAAAAAATAATAACAAGGCTACTTTTAGAGTAAAAAAGTATTACTAAAATAGTCAATAAAAGAAAATTATGGCTATAAATATTTTTATTATTTCATGTTTTTCAAAAGTTGGGATTTGCTTCTTTCAGAGGTAGCTTGCTAATATAAAGAAACTTTAACATAGAGTATAAACTTACAGAGAAGAAAATGAAAAACCTACCGATACAACTTTTGGGCATAAAAAGTATTGACAAAGTGATAAAAGAAAATTAAAAATTAAGTTACAGTAGAATATCCAAAAGACTTGAAATTAGCTTGAGGTGACACCACCATTTGGAGAAGAGGATATAATCTTTTATTCAAGCACAGAGGAATTGGGGGAGATTGATTTTATAGAATCTGATGCAGTCTATGCAGTAAAGGCTGTCTCAAGAGACATAGGGAAAAGAACAAGGGGAATAAAAATTGTAGGG